>CALCEB010000202.1 GCA_937900045.1 uncultured Acidobacteriota bacterium | reverse complement strand
GCCAGGAGCCACTTCGGCAGCAACCCTGCCGCGCTTGGGCAGACGGTGCATGTGTTCGGCAGACCCCTCACGATCGTTGGTGTCCTACCAGCAGGTTTTCACTTCCCAGATCAAACTGACCTCTGGTTTCCGGCGGATACCATCTACCCCGTGGTCGAATCGCGAGGCGGACACAATTACTGGGCGGTCGGGCGGCTAAAGCCTGGCACTCGTCTGGATCAAGCGCAGGCGGAGATGAGTTCAATCGCGTTGCGCCTGACTAAAGAATACCCATCAACCGACCGGAACATGTGCATCGCCGTCACCCGGATGCGCGATGAGATGGTGAGAAACGTCCGACTGACGCTGTACGTGTTGCTCGCCGCCGTAGGATTGGTCTTGTTGATTGCCTGCGCGAACGTGGCTACTCTACTGCTGGCCCGGGCGTCGGCACGAGCACGAGAAATTGTCATTCGTACAGCACTCGGCGCGAGCCGCACCCGCACATTGCGGCAATTGATCACGGAGAGCTCGCTGCTGGCGTTGCTGGCAGGGGGGGCTGGCCTGGCTCTCGCGATCTTTGGGTCAAAGGCACTGGTAGCGCTGGCCCCAGGCAACGTCCCGCGCCTTGCTGAAACGGGCATCGACGCACGCGTTCTCGCTTTCACTTTTGCCGTCTCTCTGCTGGCCAGCCTTTTCTTTGGCCTGGCGCCGGCCCTCTACGCCTCGCGTGCTGATTTGAACGAAGGGCTGAAGCAAGGGACGGCGCGAATGGTGGGCGGCGCACTGCGAATGCGTGGAGCACTGGTAGTAGCTGAGATTGCGCTTTCCGTCATCCTGCTCGCTGGAGCGGGGCTGCTCGTGAAGAGCTTCATTGCACTGGATAACGTAGCACTCGGTTTTCGCCCCGAGCATGTCCTGGTGATGGACACGAGTGTCCCCGCGGGTCCGGGTCTCGGAGGCCGTTTGCACGCTGCCCGGCTTTACAGGGGCTTGCTGGGGGACATCTCAAACTTACCAGGCGTGCTGGCCGCCGGTGCAACCATGGCCCTGCCGGGCCACGCCTGCTGCGGCGGGAGCTATTGGATTGATCACCTGCCCGAGCGATCTGCAGCTAACACGCCTAACGCGGTTTACTCCGTGGTGACGCAGGGAACCTTCGCCGCCCTCGACATTCCGCTTAAGGCTGGCCGGGATTTCAACGCGGTTGACACCTACCAAGCGCCTCTGACCGCCATTATCAACGAATCGCTGGCACGACAGTCGTTTCCGGGTCAAAACCCAATCGGACGATCTATCTTCTGCGGCCTGGACACAGACAAGCCCATGAGGATTGTGGGGATTGTGGGCGATGTTCGGCAGTATGGTCCGGCACGAGAGCCGGAGCCAGAGATTTACATGCCGTATGACCAGCATACGCGCAGCGCTGGGACCTCGTTGAGTGTGGTGGTCCGGACAACGATTGCCCCTGACGCGCTTGCAGAGACACTGCGTCGCGAGGTTTACGAACGGTCGCCGGATGTACCCATGCGGTTCAGCACTCTGGAAGATTCCGTTTCTGAGAACGTAGCGGCGCCTCGCTTCCGCACGCTGCTGCTCGGCATATTCGCCGGAATCGCAGTGTGCCTGGCTATGGCCGGGGTTTACGGCGTGCTGGCGTATATGGTGAGCCAGAGATCGAATGAAATCGGTTTACGAATGGCGCTCGGCGCAAGTCCGGCGAGCGTCCTGCGGCTGATCCTGCGGCAAGGACTCGTGTTCGCGGGCCTGGGCGTGGCGCTCGGCTTAGCAGGGGCACTGGCCGCAACGCGCCTGCTTACCAGCATGTTGTTTGAGGTGAAACCGGGGGATCCGCTCACTTACGTGGGCGCGGCAGTGCTGCTTGGTGCGGTCGCTTTAGCAGCCAGCTACATCCCGGCCCGCCGCGCCTCGCGTGTCGATCCGAATGTGGCGCTGCGGCACGAATAAAGCTGTGACGAGTGGCAAGTGATGAGTGACCAGCAAACAGCAGCGGTAGGCACGGCGAACGATCTTCCTCGCCGCGGGCCTTTGAGTAACGCAGGTCTGTGTTTTTGAGGTCTGCGGCTTCTGACCGGGCATTGCGAAAAAGCCGCAGACTTTGGAAAACAGAAGTCTGAGCTACCCGTGAGAAAACTGAGATGAATATCTGGAAGCGGATGAAACCCTGGTGGCCGTGGCTCCGGCGGCAGGCTCGCGAAGCGGACTTGGAGCGCGAACTGCGGGATCATCTGGATTTGGAAGCGGAAGAGCAGGAAGAAGCGGGCTTGTCCCCGAAAGAAGCGCGCTACGCTGCCCGGCGTGCGCTGGGCAACACCACGCAGATCAAGGAGGAGGTGCGCATGACGTGGGGATTTCAGTGGCTCGAGACGCTGCTTCAAGATTTACGCTACGGCCTGCGGCAGTTGCGCCGCAACCCTGGCTTTACGGCAGTTGCGGTGCTCACGCTGGCGCTCGGCATTGGAGCGAACACGGCCATCTTTAGCGTGATCAATGCCACTCTTCTGAAGCCGTTGCCGTTTCCTGATCCAGATCGCCTGGTGCTGGTGTGGGAGACCTTCGGAAAAGGGCCCGAGAACTGGAATATCGTCTCAGCGCCCAACTATTGGGATTTTAAGCGCGCGAGCGACGCCTTTGAAGGCATGGCCATCTTCGATTCCGCCGGCCGGGGCTATAACCTTTCTGCTACGGGAAACAAGCAGGAGCCGGAGCAGGTGTCCGGACTGCGCGTTTCAGCCAGTTTCTTCCCGGTGCTCGGCGTAAAGCCTCTCCTTGGGCGTACCTTCCTGCCGGAAGAAGAGACGCTCGGCAGGGACCATGAGGTCGTGCTGAGCTATGGCCTCTGGAAGCGCCGGTACGGCGGCGATCCGGCGCTGGTGGGTAAGACGGTCAAGATTGATGGCGCGGATTTCACCGTGGTGGGCGTGATGCCGCCCCGATTTGAATTCCAATTCTGGAGTAACCAGCGCCAGCTCTGGGTGCCGGTCGGCTATACCAAAACAGATTACGGACGTGACGACAACAGTTTCGTGGCCTTCGCCCGTCTTAAGCCAGGAGTAACCCTGGTCCAGGCACGAGCCCAGATGGAAGCTATCGGACATCGCCTCGTGCAGCAATATCCCAACGAAGACGCTGGTATGGGCGCGACGGTCACGCCAATGAACAGCTATGGGCTGGCGGAACTTCGGCGCGCCATGCTGGTCTTGCTGGCTGCGGTGGGGTTTGTGCTACTGATCGCCTGCGTGAACGTCGCGAATTTGCTGCTGGCCCGCGGAGCTGCGCGGCAGAAGGAATTCGCCATCCGGCGCGCACTCGGCGCCGGAGGAGTGCGCCTGGCCCGGCAATTGCTTACGGAAAGCGTGCTCCTGGCACTCTTGGGCGGCGCCAGCGGTTTTCTCCTAGCGGCTTGGGGCACGGAACTTCTGCCGCGCGTTCTATTGCTCAAGTCTCTCCACCTTCCGATGCGCCCAACCGACGCGATCGGCATGGATGGACACGTCTTTGTTTTTGCCTTGCTGATCTCGTGCCTGGCAGGCGTGCTGGCTGGGCTGACGCCCGCCTTAAGCGCGCTTGGTGGCGACGTGAACGAGCCTCTCAAGGAAGGCGGTCGCGGATCAACTCAAGCAGGGGGCAGGCATTTGCGCCATGTTTTGGTAGTCTCCGAAGTGGCGCTGGCTCTGGTGGTACTCTGTGGCGCCGGGCTGATGATCGAAAGCATGGCGCGACTGCTCGGCGTCGACCCTGGCCTCGATCCGAAAAACGTCCTCACCATGCAAGTTTCGGTGCCGCAAAAGGACATTTACGTCGGGCCTCCGGGGCTTCCGCGCTTTTGTGAGGAGCTCGATGAAAGTATCGGCGCGGTGCCTGGGGTGGTGTCCGTAAGCGCCGTCGCTCATCTCCCCTTTGAAGGAAGCGCAGGTCGAGGCTTCCAGATTGAGGGTCAGCCCGCTCGGGACCCGGCGCATATGCCGAACGCCAGCTATACCGTGTCATGCCCGGACTACTTCCGGACGATGGGCATTCCTCTTCTGCAGGGACGGGAATTCACTCAGCAGGACACCGTAGGCTCGCCCGGCGTGATCGTTATCAATCAGACCATGGCGCGCCGCTACTGGCCGAAGCAGGATCCCGTTGGCAGGGCCATCAGACTCGGCGGCTCCGACGGCCCGCGCCTTGTAGTGGTGGGTGTTGTCAGAGGCGCCCATAACTGGGGATTGGACAAACCAGTGCACCGCCAGTTCTTTCGGCCTTACACGCAGGCCGGCTGGCCGGTGATGAACATAGTAGCCCGCACAACGAACGCACCCGCTACGTTTGCGCCACGGATCAAGAAAGCGCTGGCTGAGGTTTTGCCAGACCGTCCAGTCACGCAGGTCGAAACCATGGAAGACATTGTGCATGACTCCACGGGGTCGAGACGCCTCCCCATGATCTTGTTGACTGCCTTTGCCTGCTTGTCTCTACTGCTGGCTGCGGTGGGCATCTACGGTGTGGCGTCCTATTCGGTTTCCCAGCGCACGCATGAGATCGGCATCCGCATCGCGCTGGGGGCGCAAAAGCGGGACGTACTCAAGCTCGTTGTGGGCCAGGGATTGGCCTTGATTTTGACTGGCGTCGGAGCCGGAATGGTCGCGGCTGCCGGTTTGACACGTCTAATGACAGGCTTGCTCTTCGGCATTCGGCCGATGGACTTCACGACCTACGCCAGCGTTTCCTTACTGCTTACCGCCGTGGCGATAGCTGCAAGTTACATTCCGGCCCGCCGTGCTGCCAAGGTGGACCCGATGTTGGCCTTGAGACACGAATAGAGCAGTGAAAAGAGATGGGAGGCAACAGACGGAGGACACGGAATCTTCGGGAGTGAGGAGCGGAGACCTTAAACGCTGCCTCGATTCGCCTGATGGAGGCGTAGACCCGTGAAGTCCAGGCGTTCAAAATCCCTGTCGAGGGTAAACAAAGCGGCATTATATTCGACTGCCAGAGCTGCCAGCAGCGCGTCCACGGTGGAAAGTGTTAGCCCGCGCCCTCGCGCCTGGCGAAAGATTGCGGCGGCTGTTTCGTAGGTGGCAAATCCCCCGGGTTCGACCAAAGGCCAGCGCGCCAGCAGTCTGGTAACCAGCGCCACATCACGCTTGAGACCCTGCAGGACCTCGGCAACGACCAGGCCCGCAAGAACCACTGGAGCATTGGCGCCAATCAAACGCTCCAATTCGTCCCCGGCGGAACCGCGACTGGAATTGAGAAAGTCAACCCAGACGGAGGTATCTACCAGAATCAAACGCGATTCCTCCGCATGGCTTTCACATCCCCTTCCCAAATCCCGCTACCGCGAAAGCGCAAGATTTTCTTGCGCGCCTCACTCTCCACCAGAATTTCCAGCGCTCGCTGGATGATCTCACGCTTGGTGCGCAGCCGGGTCAGCTTGCGGGCTTGAGACAACAAGCGGTCGTCAATATTGATATTGGTTCGCATACACATATTCTACACCTGATAAGTGTAAAAGGAAATGGCGGCGCCAGGCGTAACTGGAGCGGGCTGGGGTGCGTCCCGCAATTCGTGGGCATTTCCAACTGAGGGAATTGGCGACTCCAGTCCCGGGCGAGGTTGGTGGCTACGGCATGGCTCCAGGATGACCCACCGTAACCGTGGCCTTCCCCGGCAATCTCGCAGTGGCGCGGTTTGATTGTTGTAGCGGCGCTCTATGAGCGCCGAATCAGAATCCTCAACGGTTTCCGGCGCTCATAGAGCGCCGCTACAGCAAATTGCGCCACCACCGGCAATCACGCACGCTTTACTTTTCCGTCGAAAACTTAAACACCGTTACCTGATGAAACGTCTGTCCCGGCTTGAGCTCCGTGGATGGGAATTTCGGATGGTTGGGCGAATCCGGGAAGTGTTGAGTCTCGAGACAAAAGGCATAACGATGGCCATAGACCTTGCCGTCCTTGCCGTGAATCGTTCCGTCCAGGAAATTGCCAGTGTAGAACTGGATTCCGGGCTGCGTAGTCAAGACCTCCAACACGCGCCCGGTTTCCGGGTCCGTGGCGCGGGCCGCCAATTCGAGTCCGTTTCCCTTTCGATTTAAGACAAAATTCTGGTCGTAGCCCTTGGCAAACTTCAACTGCTCATTATCTTGATTGATGCGCGCGCCGATGACCGTGGGCTTGCGGAAGTCAAACGGCGTGCCCTCCACGCTGCGCAGTTCGCCCGTTGGAATGAGCGTGGAATCGACCGGCGTGAACTTGTCTGCATGAATCATCATCACTTGTTTCAGAATGTCACCACTGCCTTGCCCAGCGAGGTTGAAGTAGGAGTGGTTGCTCAGGTTCAGCACCGTGTCTTTGTCCGTGGTGGCAGAGTAGTCGATCCGAAGTTCGTTGGTGTCCGTCAAGGTGTAAACCACTTTCACCGATAGATCGCCTGGATAACTCTCTTCACCATTCTTGCTGAGATAGGTCAACTCGAGCGCTGGATGAGTTTGGGAAAGCTCATGCGCCTTCCAGACTTTTTTGTCGAATCCTTCCGGGCCGCCGTGAAGGCTGTTCGGGCCGTCGTTGATGGGAAGCTTGTACTCCACGCCGTCCAGTGTGAACCGGCCCTTGGCGATGCGGTTGGCGTAGCGGCCCACGATGGCCCCAAAAAACGGATCTTGCTTGGTCAAGTAACCATCCAGATTGTCGTAGCCCAGAACGACATCTGCAAGGTGTCCGTGCCGGTCCGGCGCCAGAATGGAAACCACCCTGCCGCCGTAATTCGTAAGCTTCACTTGCATACCGCTGCGGTTCGTCAGCGTGTAAAGGTCAACCTTCTGCCCGTCTGGCATTTTTCCGAATACACTCCTTTCAATGCCGGGGTTTCCATCCGGCGCTTTTGCCCCCAAGGCGCCCAGAACGAAGAATAATAACAAGAAGGCTTGCTTTGAGCGTGCCATGATTTCTCCCTTCGCTGGCGCCGGTCACAGCCCGAATTAAATACCAATGAACTTGAAGCGGGCCGTCCGCATGTCCAAGAAACCTTCCGGCGACGAATGCGCGAATCCCGAAGAGCAAAGATTATGACACAGGGAGCGGTTGGGAGCGCGGGCAAAGTAACTTATAAACATCCTCATAGCCAACCCGCAAAGATGTCAAGCAACATCCGCTCCGGGCGCGTAGAATCAATTCGGGATGGAATCGAGGGAGCGTCCGTGTCTCAACTGCCTCTTCAACCTCGTCAATCCGCGCAAGAGCCAAGCCTCATTAACCAAAAACCGCTCGAAGCGTGCGACGCCATTCTGCGGCTTGCCGAACTCAGCTACGCCCGCTTGAGATCGCTCGACCGCTCCAAGACAGTTGTGATCTTCTCCGCGAGCCCGCTTGAGGAACATGGCGCTCATCTTCCCGTGGGCACAGACCTTTTTGAGGCAGAATTCTTCAGCGAGATGCTTGCCCGGCGGATCGTTGCGGAAAAACCTGGTTGGACAGTACTGTTGGGGCCTTCGCTCCCGTTCGGCGCTTCCGCATTCGATGAGGCAGGGACCTTATTGGTACGGGCCCGCACCGTTCGTAACGCGGTGCTGGATTACGGCGCAGCGCTGGCTCGCCACGGCTTCAGAACCATCCTGGTGACAAATGCCCACGCCGGTCCGCGGCACGTGGTGGCGTTGGAAGAGGCGGCGTCCGCAGTCTCCAAGCGTTACAGCATTCGAATGCTCTCCCTGAGCGGCCCCGTGCTTTGGAAGTTCCTGCGAGGCAAATTTAGCGACCGGATTGAGCCGTTGCTCGGCCGGTCTCTCACCCCGGAAGAGAGAGCGGCAATCCAAGGTGACGCCCATGCCGGCTTGTGGGAGACGGCGCTCCTGCTTTGCGCCCGGCCGGACTTGGTGGACCCGAACTATTCTACGCTTTCTCCGCAACGTTTCACCTTGTTCGAAGCAGCCCGCTACAATTATCCGCTGCGGCTAGGCAACCGGCAGGGTTACATCGGCAGTCCTGCCGCGGCTTCACAGGAATTCGGCGAAGTTGCCGCAACCTTGCTGCTGGACGCCGCGTGGGAAGTGGCGCAGAGAGTGTTTGATGCGAGAGACCGAAGCTGGTGGCAGACCTCCTTCCTTTATAAGATTCCCTTGCTGCGAACCGGTTTTCCCTATGCTGCAGGTGCGGTCGCGTTATTGATAGCCCTCCTATTGATTTGGCATTTCCTGTAGACCGGCTTGAAACATTGGATGGTGGTAGAGTTGTTGGCTGTAGCGCGCTCTATGAGCGGCGAAATCCGCCGGTCCCTGTCAGGGCAAGCTCCGACCGGCGCTACAGAACCGAGCATCGCCGGCTTACGACCGTGTGTATTTATCGCAACGAACCACTTGCCCGGCTTGCGATTCAGCGCCTCTTCTGGGCAAATTCTTCGAATGTAAAGAATCATCAAACCGCGTACACTACTTTGTTGCATCTCCCATGGAAATCGGCGCATCCACTCCCCAACAAGAGTACTCTCGCCGGCTGGAGGCCAGTCTTAAGATCGCCGCAAACAAAGAGCGCCTCCATATTTGGGCTGGCAATTTGAAAGTGTTCTCCATCCTCGTGGGCTTGGCGGTTGGGTGGCTGTCGCTGGCAAGGCTTCTCATCTCACCCTACTGGTTGGCCATTCCCGTGGGTTTTTTTGTAATCCTCCTCATCGCCCACGAGCGCATTCTCCAGTCAGAATCCTGGGCGAAACGGGTGGCGTCTTTTTATCAAAGGGGAATCGAGCGAATTGAAGATCGTTGGGCGGAAAGCGGCGAGCCGGGAGAGCGCTTCATAGACGGCAAGAGTTGCTATTCTGAAGACCTCGATCTTTTTGGTCCTGGCAGCCTGTTCCAACTGATTTCAACGGCCCGGACGCGGATGGGCGAGGATTGCCTGGCAAAGTGGCTGCTCTCGCCCTCCACGATCCCGGCCATTATAGAGAGGCAGAACCTCGTCAAGGAATTAAAAGAAAAGCTGGAGTTGCGCGAGCGTTTGGCCGTTATCGGTGAGGATTTGCGGGTGACATTGGACCCGGATGCGCTGATTCGCTGGGCGGAAGGGGAAGTCGTGCTTCAGAGCCGCTTCCTACGCTGGAGCTCTGCGACGCTCGCAGCGCTTGCCCTCGCGACTCTCACCCTGTGGGGAATCGCTGGAATATCATTGCCTTTCTTCGCAGTGCTGCTTCTGGAAATCATCTACATGCTGCTGTTGCAGAAGCGCGCCAAGGCCACGTTGAATGGCCTTGACTGCGATCTCAGAGGCTTGGTCCTGTTTACCCAGATACTTGAGGTGATCGAACAGGAAGAGTTTTCTTCCAGCCGTTTGCAGGGGTTTGTGTCCAAGCTCAAAAACTCCGGCTTGACGGCGGCGCGATCCATGCGCCGGTTGGCCCGTGTTGCCGATTGGGTCGAGGCTCGCGACAGTTACATCGTGAAGATCATTGATCTGCCCACTTTGTTTACTCTGCAGTTGGGATTCGCGGCCAATGCCTGGCGGCAGCGATGGGGCGCGGATGTGCGGGCCTGGATTGAAGCGGCAGGCGAAGTGGAAGCATTACTATCGCTCACCACCTATGCTTACGAACACCCCGATGATCCCTTCCCGTCCTTTACTGAAGGCGTGAATTCGCAGCCGGTTTTCGATGGAGAAGATCTTGGCCATCCGCTGATTCCTTCCACCCGCTGCGTGTGCAACAGCGTGCGGCTGGGCGAGGATGCTCGGGTGCTTCTGGTGAGCGGCTCCAATATGTCAGGGAAAAGTACCCTTCTTCGCTGTGTGGGTATTAACACGGTCCTGGCGCTGGCAGGCGCTCCGGTTCGCGCCAAATGCCTTCGCCTCACGCCCCTGGTGATCGGCTCGTCGATCCGCTCTTCAGATTCATTGCAGGACGGCCGCTCGCGTTTCTACACCGAAATCCTTCGCATCCGGCAGGTTTTTGGTCTCGCGGAAAGCGGACTTCCGGTTCTCTTCCTGTTCGACGAGCTGCTGGAAGGGACAAATTCCGAAGATCGCAGGATGGGCGCCGAAGGATTGATCCGCGCATTCATGGGTCATGCCGCTATCGGCCTCATCACCACTCACGACCTGGCGATCACTGAGATTTCCAAATCGTTCGAAGCCTCGGTGCGCAACGTCCACTTCCAGGAATCCATCGAAGGTGGGAAGATGATTTTCGACTACAAGCTCCGAGACGGAGTTGTGAAAACCAGCAACGCTCTGGAGCTGATGCGGCTCATCGGATTGAAGGCGTGAACCGAGTGACGCACCGTGGCGTTGCGCCCGGGTTACAAAACCAATGGGAGGAATGATGGCTCTTTATCTGACAGAAAAAGATGTGGTGGAGCTTCTTCCAATGGAAACGGCCCTTGCGCGGGTGGAAGCAAGCTTTTTCGAGCAGCACCGTGGCAAAGCCCCCAACCAGGCGCGGCGCCGGGTATTTCTCCCTAATGTTTCGTTGCACTATATGGCGGGCGCGCTGGAAGACGAGGGTGTTCTGGGCATGAAGATTTACACCGTCTCCCGCGAGGCCCTGCGCTTCCTCGTGTTGCTCTACACCGCGGACAATGGCAACCTGCTGGCTCTGATCGAGGCCGACCATTTGGGCCGCATTCGCACCGGCGCGGCGAGCGGCGTGGCCACCAAGTATATGGCGACGGCGGATGCCGCAAAGGTCGGGCTGATTGGTACTGGGCGGCAAGCCCGAACCCAGCTTGAAGCCGTGACGCAGGTTCGCAACATCGAATCCGTCCTCGTCTACGGCCGGGATGATGGCCGGCGGCGCGCCTTCGCGCATGAGATGAGTGAGCGACGGGGGATTCCTGTGGCAGCAGCGGAGAGCGCCGAGGCGGTGGTGCGGGCTAGCGACATTGTGATTACCGCCACCACTTCGCGCGATCCCGTCTTGCTGGGTGATTGGTTGAAGCCGGGCGCACACGTCAACGCCGTTGGCGCGAACATGTTGAACCGGCGAGAAGTGGATGACCGAACGCTTCTCCGCTCGTCACTGATAGCCGTTGATTTCATCGAGCAGGCCAAGGAAGAAGCCGGCGACCTCGTCCACGGCCTTGCCAGCCTGGGCCGCGGCTGGGAGGAAATCCGCGAGCTGCACGAAGTCATTTCCGGCAGCGCCAAAGGGCGCACCTCGGCCGGGGACATCACCCTCTTCAAGTCTTCAGGAATCGCGCTGTGGGATGTGGCCGTGGGTATTCACATTTACCGGAAGGCGTTGGAGGCGGGCAGGGGAAAAGAGATTGAAATCTTCCGCGAGCTGTAGCGGCGGTTTCCTCGCCGCCGGTTCTGCTCTTCTCAGTCATTTCGAGGGTGAGGACACGGCTGCTACAAGGCATCGGCCAGAACGTCGCGCACACCTTACTGCGCTTTCCGGCAGAGCGCATAATGCGAAGGAGCGGCGTAGTTAATCAAGCCGGGGCTGAGAATGCAATTCAGGAAAAGGCGGGGAAGCTTGGCGCCATATTTGAAGCGCAGCAGCGGCTCCGTTTGGCATTCGACATGGTTAAATTGATCGAGCAGCAACTTCTCCAGCTCTTTCCAGGAAAAGCCCGCGTGCGCGCCCAGCTCATTGGTGAAGCGGCCGCGCAGCCGGTCGCTGTAATCCTTCAAGTTCCATGTGACTTTCTGCAAGTTAGTAGGCTCCAGGGATCCCAGGTAGCCCACCAACCGTGTGCGGTTGGGCACGCCCATATAAAACCACGCGCCCGGCTTGAGCACGCGGGCGATTTCCGCCAATGCCTCACGAGCGCCGCCCACGTGTTCAAGGGAATGAAGCGCGAAAGCGAAATCGAAGATCGCAGGTGGAAACGGCAAGGCTTTCGCATCGCCCAGCAGCAAGTCCGCCTCACCACGCGCCGTGCGGGAAAATCGATTCCCGGCATCGAGCCCTGTGAGATGCGATCCGGCCAGGGCGCTGCGCACGTAAACGGCCTCATCGCCCGTGCCGCAACCCACGGCCAACCCGCGCGGGCTGGGAACGCCCTCAAGCCGGGGCTTCAGGGTTTGCGCGCAGTGCTTCACCATCACTTCCACCGGCAAATCGGCAGGAGGAGATTCAATCGGCGAGTTGGCGTCTTGGATCATCATAGGCTCGGTTTGAAAGGTGGCTTCGAAGAAAATATGCTCGCTCATCCCAACCACCGCCCCCGTTCACCGGGTTATACTAACATGCAGTTCCAAACCACGATGAAAACCTCGCCGGAACATCGTCATAAGGAGAGTGATCGTCTTCACGACTTGGCCTGCCGGCTCATGCCGGGCGGCGTGAACAGCACCATCCGCAACGTCCTGCCCCATCTTGTCATCACGCGGACCTCCGGCGCACGGATCACCGACGCCGACGGCAACGAATATATCGATTACCAGGGAGCATTTGGGCCGCCGCTGCTCGGCCACAACCATCCTGAAGTCAACCGGCGCGTGGCGGAGGCGCTCGAACGGAGCCTGCTGCCCGGCGTGGGCGTGACGCCGCTTGAGATCGAGCTGGCCCAAAAGATCCGGCAGCACGTTCCCTCGGCGGATAAGGTGCTTTTCTCGAACAGCGGTTCGGAGGCCACGTTTCACGCCCTCCGCGCGGCGCGAGCGTTCACCGGACGGCAGAAGATTCTGAAATTTCAGGGTTGTTACCACGGCTTCCATGATGCCGTGCTGACCAACATCCTGAGTCCCGCAGAGAAAATCGGGCATCCGGACCCACACTCTGCCGGTATGTTGCCGGAGGCGCTGGCTCAGACGCTGGTCTGCGCCTTCAACTCCCTCGACGACGTGGAACAGGCTCTCCGCGCTCACGGGGGCGAAGTTGCGGCCATTATTGTGGAGCCGGTCGCGCACAACATGGGATGCGTGTTGCCGAAGCCGGGATTTCTGGAAGGGTTGCGCCAGCTTGCCACCGCTCACGGCACGGTCCTGATCTTTGACGAAATCATCACCGGATTCCGGCATCACCTGGGTGGCTATCAAGCGATCTGCGGCGTGAAGCCGGACTTAACAACACTGGGCAAGGCCATTGCCAACGGCTTTCCGCTCGCCGCGGTGTGCGGCCATGCAGAGATCATGGACCGTTTCACCACCCGGCCTGGCGGCGACGCGTATTATGCCGGCACTTTCAACGGCAACGCCGTGAGCATGGCGGCCGCATTGGCTACCATTTCCATCCTGGAACGCCAGCCGGTCCACCCACACATCTTCGCCCTGGGCGACCGCATGAGGTGCGGCCTTCGGGAGATTCACCGCCGGCTTGGAACTGGCGCCACGGTTGCCGGATTTGGCTCCATTTTTCTCAGTTATTTCATGGAAGGGCCCATCGAATCCTATTCAGACGTGGTGCGCAATGATGCGGCTCGCTTCGTGGAATACCGCCGGCGGCTGATGGCACACGGCATTTTCAAAATTCCGCTGAACCTCAAGCGCAATCATATCGGCTACGCCCACATTGAAGCGGATATCGACTACACTCTCCAAGCCTGTGAGGACGTGTTGAAAGAAATGGCGGGATCTCAGCGTTCGAGTGCAGGGGCCAAGTAGGCGGCAGGCGCATTGTTACTCGTCAGCTCGCCGCGCCTGGCGGTGCCTCTGGTAATAGTTCGCGGCCTGTTGCATGTTCATCGCGAAGTCACGCAAACGGATGTCGGCGGCGGTCACGCCGTCTTCCCCGCACTCGAACATGACTTCTACGGCTTCGCGCGCCATCCGGCGGTATTCGCGGCGTTCCTCGGCACTGACCCGGCCGGCCGGGTGCGGTTCGATTTTTTCGCGTTGGCTGGAGCGGCGCTCGGAGCGAATGCGGAAAGCGTTTCGGGCCTCTTCATCCGGACAGACCTGCAACATTTTGATCAGCCATTCACCGCCCGGAAGCAAGCTGCCCATCTCCCACTTTTGGTAGGCGGGCAAGCTGCATCCCAACATCTGAGCCATCACGTCCTGGGACCGCCCCAAGGACTCCCGAAGGCTCCGTAGCGCAACGGCAATGTCGGTTTCGCTGAAAGTAAAGTTTTGGTTTGTCATGTCTTTAACTCAATCGGCAGAATTTGCCTAGTAGTTGAGTCCTTCACTCGTACCTTTCTGGGGTTTTCCATAACTCCCGGCTTGCAGAATGTCCTGACCGGCCATTGTATCTTTAAGAATGCCTCCGAGCTTGTGTGAAAACCGGGCTAAGGCGGCAGACTGCCAACGGAGCATCAGGCCGTAATGTAGAGGCGGAGAACTTAAGTGCCGGCGCGAGGCTGCACTGATAATTCTGTAGTGGCAACCATCTCAAATTTTTGATAAATATAAGACCGATGCGGAGGTCCAAGTCGGCCCCTGAGAATCGATAGGTCTATCAAAGCCCGTTATCCTGCAACCTCGCTTATGGCTCTCGAATTGTGCGCCGGGGCCGGCGGCCAAGCCTTGGGGTTCGAACAAGCCGGAATCGAGCATTGCGGGCTGGTGGAAATCGATAAGAACGCTTGTACCACTCTGCGTTACAACCGACCCGCTTGGAACGTCATGCAGGCTGACATCAAAACCTTTGACGCTTCCCCCTACCGTGGCGCTGACATTGTTTCGGCCGGCCTTCCCTGTCCCCCATTTTCTGTGGCTGGGAAACAGCTCGGCAAAGAAGACGAACGCAACCTATTCCCTGCAGCAATCCGCGTTGTGGATGAAGTGCGCCCCATGGCGGTGATGATCGAAAACGTCCGCGGGATTTTGGATGCGGTTTTTGAGGATTACCGCAAGTATATCAGCGGAGAGCTGCGAAAGCTAGGCTATGTGACGGATTGGAAGCTCCTGAACGCTTGCGATTACGGCGTGCCGCAATTGCGTCCTCGCGTTGTATTCATTGCCATCAAAAAGCGTTTCGCAGACTGGTTCTCATGGCCCAGGCCTCGGGAGACAAAGCCTGATACGGTCGGCAACATCCTCTACGACCTTATCGCCTCGCACGGGTGGAAAGCGGCAAAATTGTGGCGGGACCGCGCAAACGAAATTGCCCCCACGATTGTCGGTGGCAGCCTCAAACACGGAGGGCCTGACCTTGGGCCGACGCGGGCGAGGAGGGCGTGGGCCACACTGGGTGTCGATGGCCTCGGAATAGCGGACCAAGCCCCCGAAAGGAATTTTGTTGGAATGCCAAGGCTCACGGTGCGTATGGTGGCCCGCCTACAAGGTTTCCCCGACGATTGGCAGTTCTCGGGGGGTAAGACAGCAGCCTACCGGCAAGTGGGTAATGCGTTTCCACCGCCAGTAGCAGAGGCCGTAGCCGAGAGAGTCAAGACATGTCTCGAAATGCGACGAAGTCTTAGCTTGGTCGGATGAGTCCTGAAATGCAGCCAAACCGAGGGTTAGGAGCGAGATCAAAGCTGCGAGCGCACTTCCTGCAAAACATCGGCCGAGTGATGAACGCGAAAGAACTCCGGCGCACTGCAGGCGGTACCAGCGAATGGGCTCGAAGAGTGCGAGAATTAAGATTGGAGGAAGGCTATCGCATCCTTACCCACAATGACCGCAGCGATCTGAAGCCTGGGCAATACCTGCTGCTCGACCCAAAACCGGCTCCTGCTTTTGGAAGGGCGATTTCCAAGGAAGTCCGTGCACTCGTTCTTGACCGAAATGGCTTCACTTGCCAGATGTGCGGGGCCGTGGCCGGCGAGCCACACCCCTACGACCCTTCACGAAAGACCCGCTTGCACATCGGCCACATCGTTGACAAGACGATTGGCGGGACGGACGATCCGAGCAACCTGCGTGCAATATGTTCTGTCTGCAATGAGGGTGCAAAAAATTTGACCTTGGACCGGCCATCACTTAAGAAGCTGCTGATTCAGATCCGCCGCGCCACCGGCGCGGACCAACTTGAGGTTCTGAAGTGGCTTACCAAGAAGTTTCCAGCCCAGGTTCAAGATTTAGTGAAATAGCTGCCTGAGAAGTGCTTGTCGTGGACACGATCTCTCCGAAACGCCGCAGCGAAAACATGCGGCGCATTCGAAGTAAAGACACGAAGCCGGAGATGGCTGTGCGCCGCCTGGTTCACGGCCTCGGCTACCGTTACCGTCTGCACCGGCGTGATCTGCCCGGCAATCCAGACATGGTCTTCCCTTCACGCCGCAAGGTGATTTTTGTCCACGGGTGTTTTTGGCACCAGCATGGAAAGTGTATTGACTCACATATCCCCAAATCGAAACGCTCCTACTGGGCCCCGAAATTGCAACAGAACAGGGAGCGTGATGAGAAGAATCTCACACTGCTCCGAACCTTGGGTTGGAAGCACCTTGTGGTGTGGGAGTGTGAGGTCATGGCCTCTGAACACCTTGTCCGCAGAATCGGGAAGTTCCTTGGATAAAAGCAATGCCTCGCTTCCTCACCTCACCACCTTGTCCATCACTTCTGCCAGCCCCGTCAGATTTTTCAGCAGCTCTCAGCGGCCGGAGTGTACCTGCCGGGGCGGGTCAAAGAGAAATAGAGAGCCGCTACAGCAAAGTGCACCATTGCCTTCTTCGGACGGGCTTGACAATCGCTCTTTGCGAATGCTACGTTTCATTCCGTTGTTGGTTTTTTGATAAGTGAGTTCCTGCGGTGTTCGCCACTGCGAAGTAATAGGAAAGGCCGTGAAAATCGGCCGCGGTCCCGCCACTGTAATCGGAGAGCGGGGTCCCAATGGGCCAAAAGCCAGGCCACTGTCCTGCTGGATGGGAAGGCCGGGGATCCTACGATGACCCGAAAGCCAGGAAGCCTGCCCGGGAATTTGATCTCAGTATAACTCTTCGACGGAAAGAGTCCTGAGGCGCACGAAGCCTTGCCCCACCGCAGTTTCAGGTGAGTGCGGCTTTGTTTTTCGCTCCTCTCATTTGCGGACTCCTTCCGTTTTTGCGCACCCTGCCGCACGAGCAGGGAGGAGGAGTCACATCATGTTCGCACCCGATTCGGGTTTTCCTAAGGGCCGTCCCGGTCCCGATTTTCTTTACAAACAGTCCATTTCCCGCCACCCTCGCCTGCGCCGGTTGTTGGGGCGCCTGTTAATGATTCTGGCTCTGGCCGCAACTTTGCCCTTTTCTGTTCTTGCCGCCACGCTGCGTGGCAAGGTTCTTGATCCGAGTGGCCGTGTCGTTTCCGGCGCGCAAGTGAACTTGTTGAGTTCCTTGAACGCAATGCTTGAGCGCCGCACGGACAGCCAAGGCCGCTTTGTGTTCACTGGCCTCTCCGCCGGAACTTACCAACTTATAGCCCAGCAGAGCGGCTTCACATCGCTTTCCAGCCGCGTCACCGTTAAACCCCGTGAGTCCTGCAGTGTCACATTGCGTCTCAAGCTGAGCGCCGCGACTCAGCAAGTTGTGGTCTCCGCATCGCTTTCCGACCGGATCGCCACTCAGATTGGCTCGTCGGTCAGCGTTATCTCCCACAGCGAAATGGCGGACCAGGGAGATCAATTCCTGCTTGACGCATTGCGCGAACTGCCGGGAGTAGCCGTCAACCAAACCGGGCGCGCGGGCGGCGTGACCAGCGTCTTCATCCGCGGTGGCTCCTCGGATTACAACCTGGTGATGCTGGACGGAATCCCCCTGAACGAGTTTGGCGGGGCCTTTGACTTTGCGCCGTTGCTGGCGGACGGCGTCGAGGAGGTGGAAGTGGATCGCGGTCCGGAAAGCGCGCTTTATGGTTCGGACGCCGTGGCGGGTGTCATCAACATCGTGACCCGGGAAGGTGACAGCACACCGCACTTCTCCGCTCTGGGGGAGGGCGGCAGCCACTATGCATGGCGTGCTGCTACGGCCGGCAGCGGCCTGACGCACGGCTGGGGCTGGGCTTATAACCTGGCGCGCTATGATACGAACGGCGTCGTGCCCAATGACGATTATCAGGATCAAGCCGCCATGCTGAGCTTGAGCTTTCCCCAGAGCACCCGGCGCCAGTTCAACTTTCACTTTTACGGCAACGCCAACAATGCAGGAGCGCCCGGACCCTTCGGTTCCGATCCGGACCATCTGTTCACCGGCATCGACCGCATTTCCCGCGACAAGCAGAATCTGTTCGGCTTCGGACTTAACTACACCCAACAGTTCACCAGCCGCTTCCGCCAGACGGTGACCGCCGATCTTTCAACCAATGACTACTACTTCATCTCGCCTTTCGGGAACTCGTTTTCCAACAACCTGAACGGAGCTATTTCGACGCGAAGCGAATACTCCGTCTCCGCCAAAGATTTCCTGGTAGGAGGCTTCGAGTACGACCGCGAGCAAATCAAGGACAGCTTTATCGCCAACGCCGGCGGCTTGCCGTTCCTGCTGCCGAGGTCGAGCTACGCCCTTTTCGCTGAGAATCGCTGGAGTCCCACGCCGCGCATTTACATCATCACCGGCGCCCGTCTGGACGACTTTCACACCGCCGCGTTGCTTGCGGATACTTCTGCCGGCAGGCCGTTCTTGCCCGCCAGCCAGATCACCCAAGTTGACCCGCGCATTTCCGCCGCTTACCTGCTTCGCGGACTTTCGGGTGGCTCCGGGGGAATCGGTATGACCCGCCTGCACGCCAGCTTTGGGACCGGCATCCGCATGCCCAGTGGCTTCGAGCTGGCATTCACCAACAACGGCCACCTGCAGCCGGAAAAAAGCGTCAGCTTCGATTCCGGCATCGAGCAACGCTTCCTCAGCGACCGCGCCATTCTGGATGCTACCTACTTCTACAATCGCTTTCAGAACCAGATCGTGGTGTTGGGAGGCTCGCTCACCCACCTCAGCACTTTCACATCTGCCAATCTGGGGAATTCCAGAGCGGAGGGTGCTGAGGCATCCTTCCGCTTTGAACCTACCCGCTCCATTGAAGCGCAGGCGCAGTACACGCTCGTGGCAAGCTCCTTGTTGGCATTGAATGGCGCCAATGTGGCGCTCGACCCGTTCCATGCCGGCCAGCCTCTCCTGCGCATCCCGCGCAATTCGGCTTCCTACAACCTCACGTGGCGCCACGGCCGGCTGATGCTGAATACCAACGCCTACTTCCGTGGATCCATCCTGGACTTGGAGCCGAATGATGGAACCTACGCGTGCCAGCTCGGACTACCTTGCTTATTTACGGACAGGGGGTACGACTTGCTGAATGGTGGGTTTTCTTACCAACTACCAAAAGGGCTTGAAATCTATGGAAGTCTTTTCAATCTGCTGAACCAGTCCTACGAGGAGTCCTTCGGCTATCCCGCGCTGAAATTGAACTTCATGGCTGGGTTGAAGTTTACATTTCCTGGAAAATAACAGTAGATTGCTCTGGGGGGTCCAAGATTGAAAGAGGCGCCTGAGCGCGGGAAGATTTGCACTGCCTTCTCACAGTGGAAAACCCGAAGCGAAGGCCGTGGCGACCATCGATCTGAGGCACGATAGTCACCCGGCCCGATCTTAGGTCACACGGCGTGGCGCTGCCCTTTCCAACGGCTGAT
This sequence comes from uncultured Acidobacteriota bacterium, assembly GCA_937900045.1. Taxonomy (GTDB): domain Bacteria; phylum Acidobacteriota; class Terriglobia; order UBA7540; family UBA7540; genus CALCEB01. The sequence continues at coordinate 103,075 of CALCEB010000202.1, read as the reverse complement.
GCCGATTGCCGCCAGCACGCCTGTAACGAAAAGGACGATGGTCCCAGGCTCCGGCGTAGCTTCCACCGGCGGGGGCGGCGGGCAGGGGTGCTCGGTAGTACAATTGGTCTTCGGGCAGCCTCCAGGAGGCGGATTCTTCTCATTGCAAGTTGCAACGGGCGCAATTCGATTAATTGGCGGTGTGGGAAACCCGATCAGAACGGCGGGAGCAGGTCCTGCCGGCGTTTGAGGCGATGGAAGGAAGCTCGCAGGAGTGACCGGGAGCGAAGAAACAGATTGAGGCACCATGCTCGCGGGGTCAACTCTGGCGGCGGCATTCGCCACGGCGGCGCTGGCCGGAGGAAGAACCTTGTTAAAAGCTTCGGGCGGCGGCTCAAACTTCGAAACCTGAGCGTGGGGCTGCTTCGAGAGGCGGTTGCCGCAGCGAGTTCTGGCGAAGTGGGAGCCGTCGGTGAGGAGTGTTTCACCCGGATGCAGGGTCAACATGTGGCTCGTCCAGAAAATCCGGTCGTCCAGGCGGTAGGAAACGTATACCATCTCCGGTTTCTCGAGCGTTACGACACGGGCCTCCTGAACGTCGAAATCGCTATACTGAGCGGCGACAAGGGGATCACGCTGAATCTTCTGTTCGAGTTCGCTGGCGCTTCGCACTCCACCGGGAATGATCGAGTAAGGATAGACCGGCCGCGACCGGATTGCTTGAGGTAATGACAGACTGGCGTTGCGCAAAGAATGGAAATTCGGGGGGCCCGCACCCGGCGGGCACATCAAGTTCTTCCCCGCATGGGAAGAGATGGCCGCAATCGCCCCTACGATCGCCACAAAGGCTGTGACTCTCGCAGCGATTTTCTTTCGGCTTCTCCGATGGCTCGTCATAACCCTCTCACGACACCCAAACACTTTGCTTTTTGACAGATGATTATTAGATCTCTATAAATTCTTTGTATGATAACCCTTAATACCGCACCTAGCCTGAAGAAATACCCAGCAATGCCCGAATCCTTGCCTCTGAAGTAGAAGCCATGGGGATTCTGCAATGCCGCTTCTATCGCATCATTTCAGGGTCTTCAGTTAAATAGTAGATCAATTAGCTCCCGATTGTCCATCCCTATGCCAACTCCATCAGTACCGGGACTAAAGTCCTATTACGGGTTGCCTGGGAAACGGCATCCAAGCCACCACCCGTTCCGCCCTGTGGTAGACTCCAAACACCGGGAAACCGCGAGGAGGCCAAGTGACGGCGAGGGTATTAAAGGGCACTGATATTCAAGATCAAATCAAGGCGGAATTGGAGCGTGAAATTGCTCTGCTCAGGGCCCAAGGAGTGCAGCCCGGTCTAGCCGCCGTTTTGGTGGGAGAAAACCCAGCTTCCCAGATTTACGTGCGCAGCAAGGTCAAGGCCTGCGAATCCCTTGGACTTTACAGCGAAAGAATTGACCTCCCGGCATCCACTTTAACGGAAGAGTTGATCCAAAGGGTCCGCGCCCTCAATTCACGCGACGAGATTGATGGAATTCTGGTCCAACTGCCACTTCCGAAATCTGTCGATACTCACAAGGTGCTGGACGCCGTTGAGCCGGCAAAGGACGTGGATGGGTTCCATCCGTTCAACGCCGGGAAGCTCATGAGCGGGCGGCCGGGGCTGGTGCCATGCACTCCGGCCGGCATACTGGAAATTCTCCATCACAGCCAGATTCAGATTGAAGGCGCCCGGGCCGTGGTCATCGGCCGGAGCGACATTGTGGGGAAGCCGGTGGCCCTGCTTCTGGTGAAGGAAAATGCTACGGTCACCATTTGCCATTCCCGGACCGCGAATCTCGCCGAAATCACCCGACAGGCAGATATCCTGATCGCGGCGATGGGCCGCCCGGCATTCGTGACCAGGGAATTTATCAAACCCGGGGCAACCGTGATTGATGTGGGAACAAATCGCTTGAGCCGCCGCGAACAGGTCCTGTCCATTTACAGGAGCCCAAGCGAGGCCCTCACCCGGTTTGAAGCGAAAGGTACACTGCTGGTGGGTGATGTCCATCCGGAAGATGTACGGGAAGTCGCAGGGGCCTATACCCCCGTACCGGGCGGCGTCGGTCCGCTGACCATTGCCATGTTGATGTCCAATACCGTCAAGGCCGCCAGCGAGCGTAGACCGGGATTGCGGTTACGCTAACCTCCGGAACGGGAATTCCGGTTCGTGAAACGTTCGAAGAGGGTTAAGCGGATGGGCTGATTGATTCCGCACTTCTGATGAAGACGCTTCAGCACGGTCTCCAGCGCCGCTGGTCCGGAGACCGGCCTCGCTGCTAAATCACTGGCCTGGAGTCAGTGCTTGGCGGCAGGCGTCTTTGGGACGGCCGGGGAACTGGAAGCTGCCGCAACTGGGTTTGCCTGATCGTAAAGCTTGACGATGGGGGCTGTAATGTCTGTTCCCTTGGCCACGTAATAGAGGGGAAGCTGGGAATCATCAAGAACCAGGGAAAGGTTGTGGCTCTGGGAGTATTGATTGATGACCTGAACCATTTTCTTCCCAATCCTTTGGATAATGTCCTGGCTGTCCGCCTGAAAGTCGCTATTCGCGTCTTCTTGGGCGCGCTTGAACAGGCGCTGTTTATCCTGAATCTCGCGGGAGAGCCGGAACTTTTCGTCGTCGCTGAGGGTGGTTGCCCCTCTCTGCAACTGGTCCTGCAACGCACTAATCGCCTGTTGTTGCTGTTGAAGGTCCTGGCGGCGTGGTTGGTATTTCTTCTGAAGTTCATCGAGGGCCTGCTTGCCTTCGGCACTGGTGGCGATGGCCTGTTGGATATTGATGACGGCGACGCTCGTTCCGGTGGCGGAGGAATTGCCTTGTCCATGCAGCATCAGGGGCAATCCCAGGGCAGCCAGCATGATGCTGAAGCTGATCATTCTGTTTTTCATTCACAAAACCTCAAAAGTTATATTAATTCGTGCGACTCATATTCTAACTCATTTAAGGGCCGTTTAGAACGATTGGGCTACGGTAAATCCGGCCATGCCGTGCGGCTCTGAGAATGAGATCCGCTCAAAGTAGGGCAGCGCCGCGTCGTAAGTCGCTACGTTGGGGAACAGAGACACGGGCGGAAGGTCCTGAGGCGGCGTGACCAGCGTATTGTTCAGGCGCAGCCAGTTGTAGCCGTAATAAATGCGGATGGGCGCATGCACGATCGGCAGAATTACCTGAAGTTCAAGCCCCGTGGAGCTCCTCGGCACAAAGTTGAGAGCAGAAATCGGGTTAAGGTGATTGGTTGGCAGGTATGGCTTAAAGTACGGGAACTCCTGCCCCAGGCTGGACAGTGCTCCGGGTTGTAGTTTCAACTGGCCAGGATTCAGGATGAAAGAGTCACCGATGTCGATGAAGTAGGCCAGGGTCACCGGACCGGCAATGGGTATCCGGTATTCAAAGTTCGACAGCAACTCCGTGTCACCACCCGGCACCTGGATGGTGTCATAGGGAAAGTTGGTGAAGGAACCGCAGGTTCCCACTTGTTGCTTTCCTTGTGGGCTGACCGCCCAGATGCGGTTTCCATTGTTATCGCGGTTGCAGACCTGGGCGGTGGTGGGGAAGAAGATAACCGGGCTGATGCTATAGATGTTAAAGCCGCGAATGTCATATTCACCACCCATGAAGATGCGATCAAAGGGCGGCGGTACTTTGCCTCCAAAACCAGATATGGTGGTTCCCAGGAAGTGAAAGGCCAGAACGTTGCGGTGATGATTAATCGGGTGGTAATACTTCATTTCCAAGCTGGGCTGGATGGTATTAACGTTGCCACCGAGAACGCTGCCCGAGAAAGCCAGTGTGGCGGAAATCGACTTGCCATGCGTGGGCTTCATCGGGTTATCAACGGTATTATAGAGATACTGCGGGGAAACCGTGCTTTGCGTGATGCCCGTCAACTGGTTTGGCCCTGCGAATTCGCCGTAGGCGAGAACGCTAAACATTGACTCCGATGCTGCGCTGAAGGCCTGAATGCTGCTGATGGTGTAGCTGTACGTCAAGCCCACGCGCGCGAACGACCGGTGCAGTGGGTACTGGAGAAACGCTGTGAAGCCCTTCGAATTCTGCTGGAAGTTCTGGTAATACGCATTGGCGAAAGGCGTATTCTCCAGCGTGTTAGGGTTATATCCGCCGAACAGAGCCTCCTGGCGCAACTGGTCAAAGTGGTAGTCGTTAACGAAGACCGTAAAGCCGGTGGTGATGGGGCGGTCAAATAGATAGGGCTTCGTAAAACCAAAGGAGACATTGGTCATGAACGTCCCCACTTCACCGCCCAAGGAGAGAGTTTCACCCAGGCCCAGGAAATTGTTCGTAGAGTAATTGAGCCCGACGAAATTGCCCTCGATCCCACTGATGCCGCCGGAAAATCCGATGGAATTCTTGCCTTTTTCTTTCACCTTCAGGTCAATGTCCACGGTCTGGTCCTTATTGTCTTGCGTGACCGTGTAATCCTTCTTCTTGATGGGATCGAAAAAGCCAAGTTGATTGACGCGATAGATACTCAAGTCCCAGAGCGCCGTGTTGAACACACTGCCTTCGCTCAGCAGGATTTCCCGGCGGATCACCTTATCGCGCGTTTTCGTGTTTCCGACAAAATTAATCCGGTGGACGAAATACTGTTTTTCCTCGTCGAAATCAAGCGCTAGATTGATCACCTTTTTCTTACGGTCCGGTTCAATGTCGGGATTGGCCGTGAAGTTGATATAACCGAATTCCCCGTAAAGTTTGGTGTAGTTCTTGATACTATCCCGGACCTTGGTGAGGTTGAACACATCACCGGTCTTCATCGGCATCACCTTTTCCAGCGGCCCCTGCTTGAAGAGCTTGTTGCCTCGAATCACGAACCGGCCCAGCCGGTACTGGTCCCCTTCTTCAACGGGAATCGTAATGTCAACTCGTTTTCCCCGCCCTCGACCCAGGAAAATGAATGGCCACGGCCGGCGCGTGTCCACGGTCTTGGCGACGGGCTCGCTGGGCACGGCGAAGAAATAACCGTGAGATTGGTAAAACTCACGGATGTTTTCAAGGTCGGCGTCAATCTTGTCCTTGTTGTAGGTGCGATGGAAGATATAAAACCATGGGGGCAAGCCCATGGGCCGCGAATACTTCATGGTGCGAATCAGGGTCGCATTGGAATAGACATTGTTCCCCTTGAAGCGGATCTTGCCGAGTTTCACCTTCGGGCCTTCGACTACGATGAAAGTCAAGGCCATCGAGTTCGGCGGGATGTTGCGGGTGCGCGCCTTGACCGTGGCAAATTCCCTGCCGTTTTCGGCCAACATCTCTTCCAGGACGACTTCTGCCCGTTTGATCACCACCGGGTCATATTGCGATTCAATCGAGAGCCCCACCTTCCGTTCCCGGAAGCGGTCCATCACGTCGGATTCGCTGACGCTGCTCAACCCTTTGTAATCAATACTCCGGATCAGTTTCTTTTCGCGCACGAAGAAGGTGAGAATCTTACCCTTTGACCCGTCCGAAGCCTCCAACCGGATATCGTCGAAGAAGCCAGTATTCCACAGGGCCATGAAGTCCCTTTCCAGGGAACTCGGATCGTAAACATCGCCCGGGTGGGTAAAAATTCGTGCCCGCAGGGTCGAAGAAAGAATCCGGCGGTTGCCTCGAAAGATGATGGCCTGAATCAGGGTCTGCTTGGGAAGAACCGGTTGGGCAGCCGTTGGTGTGGGCTTTTTGGCCACAGGGGGTGCTTCCAGTTGGATTCGCCCTGGGGCCTGATTTTGAGGCTGGTTAGGATTCTGTGTAGCAGCGGGAGCGGATTCCAGATGAATCGGTCCGGCCTGAGGTTGAGCCGCAGGGGGATTTGCGGGTTTTTGGGATTCGTTTGCCGGTGGATTCCCCTGACCTGGGTTGCTGGGCTTGGCGGGGGCCTGACTGTTCGACGGGCTCGAGGGCTGGGAAGGCTGTTGACTCTGCGCGGACGCAACCAGGGCCGTCAATAATCCCAATAGGAGAGAAACCACAAGCAGCCGCGCCGGGCGGGAGAAAGCTCTCGTCATAGATCGGCTGACCTTAAAGGACAGTGTCGCCCCTCCGTTTCCTTCAAAGTTGATACGCTCCGCGCGGGCGGCTGGCAACAGACCGGTTGAGCTAGTGGTCTACTCGGATAAGCCCTTCGGAATTCCCTGGATGTCAGCTAGTGAAGGTCGCACTCGGGCGCAGTTTTCGCTTTTCTGCCGGCTGGCGCAGGGAAACTTCACCGGGTAAGCGGAGTCGCCGTCACCAGCTTATCGTTCACCGGCCGGTAGGAAAGACCTTCCCCGCCCACCGCGACTTCAAGAACTGCCGGAGATTGGATATCACCCTGAATCAGCGCCTCCGACAGTGGATCCTCCACGTATTTCTGCAACGCCCGGCGGAGCGGCCGCGCCCCGTAAGAACGGTCCGTACAAGTCTTTTCGAGTATCCAGCGCGCGGCTTCTGGCGTCATGCTCACGGCAATGTTCTTTTGCGCCAGATGGGTGTTCATGTTGGAAACCATCAGGTCTACGATCTGCATCAAGTCCTCATCGGTTAACGCGTTGAACACAATCACTTCATCCACACGGTTCAGGAACTCCGGATTAAACAGGCGTTTCACCTCGCCCATCACCAGGTTCTCCACCTTCTTGTCCCAACCCTCATCCTGAGTGGATTGGAAACCCAGTTGGCTGCGCTTTTCAATATACCGGGCGCCAATGTTGGAGGTCATGATAATGATGGTATTCTTGAAATCGACCGTGTTGCCCAGGCCGTCTGTTAACTGGCCATCCTCAAACACTTGCAACAAGATATTGAATAGATCCGGATGCGCCTTTTCAATTTCATCGAGCAGAATCACCGAATATGGGGACCGGCGCACCCGCTCCGTGAGTTGGCCGCCCTCTTCGTAGCCGACGTATCCGGGCGGCGAACCAATAAGCTTTGAAACGGAGTGCTTTTCCATGAATTCGGACATATCAAAACGGATCAGCGCCCGCTCGCTTCCGAAAAGAAATGTGGCCAATGACCGGGCCACCTCCGTTTTGCCCACACCGGTCGGCCCCAGGAAGAGGAAGGATCCCACGGGGCGTCCTGGCGCCTTCAGACCGGCGCGGGACCGCCGGATGGCCCTTGCCAGCGCGGAAATCGCTTTTTCCTGGCTCACGATGCGCTTGTGCAATTCCTCCTCGATGCGCAGGAGCTTGGACATTTCTTCTTCTTTGATCGCCGTGACCGGCACTCCGGTCCATCGGGCCACCACTTCCTCGATGTCGTCGCGGGTGACTTCGCCCATCGCTGTTTCGTCGATATGATACTTTTCGCGTAAAATGCGCAGGTTCTCACGCTCTTTTCGTTCTTCATCTGAGTAGAACCGCGCTTTTTCAAATTCGTGGTTGGCGATGGCCGCTTCCATCCGGTGCACCACGAATTTGATGCGCTTCTGTGCTTCGATCATCTCTTCCGGCAACATGCCCTGCTGCAGTTTCACCCGCGCCCCCGCTTCATCGATCAAGTCGATGGCCTTGTCCGGCAGAAAACGGTCCGGAATGTAGCGGCTGGAATGGTAAACCGAGGCCGCTAGCGCGCTATCCGTATAAGTCACGGCATGAAACTTCTCGTACCGCTCCTTGATGCCGTAGAGGATTTTCACCGCTTCGCTCTCATTGGGCGCCGAAACCTTCACCGCTTGAAAGCGCCGCTCCAGCGAACGGTCTTTCTCAATCGACTTGCGATATTCCGCCGGCGTCGTTGCGCCGATACACTGGATTTCACCGCGCGATAGGGCAGGTTTCAGGATGTTGGCGGCGTCGAGGGACCCTTCGGCTGATCCCGCGCCCACCAGCGTGTGCAGCTCATCAATAAAGATGACAGCGTTCTGAGCCTCCATCAATTCCTTCATGATGGTCTTCAATCGCTCTTCAAACTGGCCGCGGTACTTGGTGCCAGCCACAATCAAGGAAAGGTCAAGCGCCAGGATGCGTTTGTCAGCCAAAAAGGATGGAACGTTCCCGTCCGCAATGCGTTGCGCCAAGCCCTCCACAATGGCGGTTTTTCCAACTCCGGGTTCGCCGATCAGCACCGGATTATTCTTGGTTCTACGGCAAAGGATCTGGATCGACCTTTCCAATTCGTTCTCGCGTCCCACCAGAGGATCCAATTGGCTCTCCACGGCCGCTTGGGTGAGGTCGCGGCTGAACTCCGCAAGCAATGAAGTCTCTTTGGGGCGGTTGGATGACATCTTCTCATTCTGCGCGCGGTTCAGCTCTTCGCGCAACGCCGTCAGGCGCAACCCCCTTTCATGTAAGATCTCCGCGGCGAAGGATTTCTCTTCCCGCAGCAAGCCCAGCAACAGGTGCTCCGTTCCAATGTGCTTGTGCGAGATCCGCTCCGCCTCTTCCGCGGCAAAGGCCAGCACCCGTTTGCACTCCTGACTCAGCGGAAGATCGACGGAGGTTGAAACCTTCTCGCGGAGTGTGGTCCGCCCTTCAATTTGTTTGCGGATGGATTCGATCGAGGCGTGCGCCCTTAGAAAGCGGTTGGTCAGAGCCTTGTCCTCGCGCAGCAAGCCGAGCAGCAAGTGCTCGGTTTCGATGTAGGAGCTGCCAAACTGACTGGCCTCATACCGGGCAAAGAAAATCACACGGCGGGCCTTCTCCGTATATTTCTCGAACATGGCTCCTCAGTTGCTTCCTGGAGACGCCGAACCGCCAGCTTCGGCGGAATACCGGGTATTCTTGTTTCAAGCCCGGCATCTAACCCTTCGGGCCGCCCTTCACCCGCGGATCCTTTGCCTACTGTACCCGCGGAATCACCGTTTCGGTCAGCTTGCCGCTTGCTAAATGGAACATGCGATCCGCTCGCTGTGCAAGCTCCATGTTGTGAGTTGCCAGCACCGAGGTCAAGCCATACTCCTGGTGCAACTTTTCGAACAACCCGGAAATCCGTTCCGCTGAGCGATAGTCAAGATTTCCCGTTGGCTCATCGGCCAGAAGCAGGGATGGCTGGTTAATCAAGGCTCGGGCCAGGGCCACCCGCTGCCGTTCCCCGCCGGAAAGCTCTCCGGGCCGGCGGTTCGCCGCCGGGGAAAGTCCAACCTCCGCCAGCAACTCCAGCGCCTTGCCCTTTGCTGCCTCGGGATTCACTCCGGCCACCAACGCAGGCATCATCACGTTTTCCAGGGCGCTGAACTCAGGAAGAAGATAATGCATCTGCCACACAAAACCCAGCTTGGCGCTGCGATAATGTGCGCGTTCTACGTCGCTGAACCGGCTAATCTTCTCCCCCTCGAAGTATACCTCACCGCTAGTTGGAGTGTCTAGCGCGGCCAAAAGCTGCAAGAGCGTGCTCTTTCCTGCTCCCGACTCACCCACAAGCGCCACAAACTCACCCGCGCAAACCTGGAAATTCAAGTCCTCAAACACCGCGACCTCGTCGTCTCCGGAACGAAAAACCCGGGTCAACCCCTCCGCCCGGACCAGCACTTCCCGGCTCACACCCACATTCCTTATCATCGGCACTCCAGCATTAGCCGATAACTCTTTTTAGCATCCGTCTGGCCGGAGGGGCACAACCCTTTGAAGGCGTAGCCGCCGGTTAGGTTGTCCAAGGGTAACTCCCAATTGGTCAATCGCTCTGTTTTGGCCGGGGCGAACACGATGCAGCGCCTCTGTTCCGGCCGCCCCCGTGCTATTCACCCCCCACAGCGCGGAACTGTGGCGTTATTCATACCGCAAAATCTCCACCGGGTTCAACCTCGCTGCCGCCAGCGAAGGGTAAAGAGTGGCCAGAAAGCTGATTGCCAATGCCACGGCTGCAATCCAGGCGCCGTCCATCGGCTGCGAGTGGAAAGGCACATAGGCCAATGCGTAGACGTCGGCCTGAAGATGGATCAGCCTGTAATGGTTTCCCACCCAGGAGATGCCGTAGCCCAGGACTAACCCCAACCCCGCGCCAATCGCGCCAATAATCAGCCCGTGCAGCGTAAATACGGACCATACCTGCCGCTTGGTCGCTCCCATGGACATTAACACCGCAATGTCACGGTTCTTCTCCATCACCATCATCGCCAGAGTGATCAAAATATTCAGAGCCGCCACCAGAACGATCAACCCAATGGTCAGGATGGTGACCAACCGCTCAAGATGGAGCGCGCTGAATAACGAATGGTTCTCTTCCATCCACGTCGTGGTGACAAAACCCGGGCCGGCTGCCTTTTGAATCGCTTCCGCCACCGGCGCCGCCAAGTCGACGTTATCGATTTTAAATCCGATCACGGAAACCACGTTCGTCAGGTCAAAAAGCTTCTGCGCCGCCGCTAGGTTGGTATAAACCCAAGATGCGTCAAAATCATAAAACCCGGAATCGAAAATCCCGACCACCCGGAAGTGCCGGAACTTGGGTACTATCCCCAAAGGTGTTACGTACCCTTGGGGGCTTGTCACCAGCACCGGGTCGCCCACAGATAAACCCAGCGACTTCGCCAGCTCTTTGCCAATCACCAAGGGGTCCGTATCCTCAAAATGGGCGGACAGCCCTTTTATGGACCCTTCCTTGACGTGGGTCAGCAGATCTCCCACCCGCAATTCACGCTCCGGGTCCACGCCTTTCAGCACCACTCCTTGTGCGCTCGTGCGGCTGGAAATCAGGACTTCTTCATAGAGGGCTGGGGAGGTGGCGACCACATGCGGAACGTGCGCCAGGCGGTTGGCGAGCGCGTCGTATTTCTGAATCCCGTCGTTCTTGGCGCGCAGCAGGTTGATGTTCGCTGTGGCCCCCAGCAGCCTCTGCTCCAGGTCATCGCGGAAACCGTTATTGATGGCCAGCGCCACCACCAGCGCGCAAACGCCCGCCATCACGCCCAGCACGGAAATCGCCGTCACCATCGAGATCACGGACTGCCGCCGCTTGGCCCGCAAATACCGCAACGCTACAAAGAACTCAAACTTCATAGGTGAATTCATTATCTGCTAGCGTTGATTTTCTGAAAAGGTTATTCGTGGGTGTTGATATGGAGGGGTAGCCACGACGAGTGCTTTTTCTCACCGTGGGCTTTGGCCGGGCGTAGAGGAACGAGTAGCCGGGAGCCTCAAAGAATATGGATTGTCAAACACTGTGCGCGGGTGTCTTACCCGTTCTGTTATCCAAAACAGGGCGAACAACTTGGTTGGACCATTGCCAACTGGGGCAGTCAGATATATATCGCCGATCCGTTCGGAATCGAAAGCGGAAATCCTGGCAAAGACATGCTAAGCTTGAAAAACAGATTCGTGAAGGAGTGCGTCGATGCCGAACGTATTGATTCATAAGGCGAGCGAACTGAGACCCGAGACCCGCGCGGCCGTGGAGGCCGAGCTCGGACGTTCCCTACAAAACGATGAGCAAGTGAGCATCATGGCGTTGGCGACACACGAAGCGCCCACTGGACGGGCTCGCGCCGAGGCTGAACGCAACCTACAAGAGCACCTCAATCGGATTGACCAAAAGACGAATGGTGTACTTGAACAGGAAGTGGAAGACGCGATCAACGAGGCGCTCGGGGATGTCCGTCCCGGATATCGTGAGCGCGAGTGAGAATTGTTTTCGACACCAATATCCTGGCTCGCGCCCACCGTTTGTCTCGCGGTCCGGCCCGCCGGCTTTTGCTCGAAGTCATCGCGGGGTCTGACATCCTGATTCTTTCCCAATATTTGCTGCAAGAACTTCAGCGAATTCTGGCTTACCCGAGGCTGCTGAAGCATTCTGGGCTGACACCGTTCGATATTGCCGAATACTTGGAATATCTGGCCCAGGCTTCTACTCTCGTCGATCCTGTACCCGTCCCCGGAGACGTACTCCGGGATCGAGCTGATGAACCCGTTCTTGGCACGGCCCTCGCCGGGAGGGCAGACGTGATCTGTGCCCGTGATGCTGACTTTTTCGAAGAGAAAGTGCGACGATTCAGCGCGGTGCAAGGCATTCGAATTCTGACGGATGTGGAATTGCTGCGCTCGCTCCGAATCCAGGCATGACGAGCGTTGACAGGTATATCCCTAGCTTAGGATTTCTCAGTTCGCGACAGTGGGCGGCGTTGCTGGACTTGACCACTAAACTGGCGTGATCGGTTCTCCTCTCGTCCCCAATCACTGTTCTTGGATCGCCACTTGTCACTCAACATCCCGACAAAAAGTCGGCGGAGAATGCAGTTCTCATCGTTGCTACCTGTATCGCCTATACGGGAAGTAGGCATTCCGGCTCGATGAGATTCGAGACTTGGCTCTTTCGACCGGATTGACTATCCCGGACCATCTCGATATGACGTTAAAGCAGGCAAAGCGTAAAGGAAAATCTTTGTTCCAACACACCTGGCGAAACCAATACACCCCGACGGTCAGCGGGGTGGCCCTCACGTCGTTTCATGATGTCTGCACATGATTCTGTGCATATAAAAGGTTAAAACCTTGCCCTTGCGGTCTTCGCATAAAACTTCATGAGTAATCCCAGCAACTTCAGCGCCCTATTTTCATTTCATCACCGTCACTTCAAACGTCCCGCTCACAATTCCAGTGGTGGCCGCGTCCTGATACCCCTGGAATCCAGGCTGCTTGCCGCCAATCGAGATTTCGAATTCCCCAGGTTCCTCCACTCGTCGCCCGAGGCGATCAATCTCTGAAAGGCTTCGGGGGGTGAGTGTGAACGACACAGTTTGCGCTTCGCCGGGATTCAGGTGGATGCGCTCAAGCCCTTCGAGCGACCTGATGGGAACTTGCCGTGAAGCATTCTTGTGGCTCACGTAAAGCTCCACCACTTCGTCTCCGGCCCGGTTTCCCACGTTGCGCACTTCCGCGCTCGCTTGCAAGTTCTCTCCGCCAGCGATCTTTTCGGATTGAAGTTTCAAGTTCCTGTAGGCAAATTTCGTGTAGCTCAGGCCGTAGCCGAACGGGTAGAGCGGCTCGCCGGTGAAGAAGCGGTAAGTTCTTCCAGCCATATCGTAGTCTTCGAAGGGTGGCAACTGATCTACCGACTTATAGAACGTTACCGGCAACCGGCCCGCCGGGTTGTAGTCGCCAAATAGAACATCAGCCAGCGCCGTGCCACCCGCTTCACCTGGATACCACGCCTCAACAATCGCCGGGATGTGTTCATTTGTCCAATTGACGGAAAGCGCGCTGCCGTTCATCAATACCAGGACCACCGGCTTGCCAAGCGCGACCACCGTCTTTATCAACTGCTTTTGAACATCGGGCAGGTTCAGTGTCGTCCGGTCGCCTTGCTTGAATCCAGGCAGGTTCACGCGGGATTCCTCGCTTTCGAGATGCGAGTTGATTCCCATCACCAGAATCGTCACGTCCGCCTGCTGTCCTTCGCTGAGGGCGTCTTTGAACTTCTCCGGATCTGCCGGTTTCACCCAGTCGCAACCTTGCGCGTAGAGCACTCGGGTTTCCGGCCCCACCTTGGCTTGAATACCTTCGAGCGCCGTCACAGTTTTCGAAGGAGTGCCGTGATAATTCCCCAGCAGCACATCCACATTACCGGCATTCGGCCCGATGACGGCGATGGTCTTCAGGTCTTTCCTCATGGGCAAAAGATGGCCGCTGTTTTTCAGGAGCACCATGGATTCCTGCGCCGTCTTCAACGCCAGTTTGCGATGCTCAGGGCTGTCCACCACGGAATATGGAATCTTTGAATATGCAACCTGCGAGGGTGGATCAAACATTCCCAGCCGGAACCGCGCCTCGAACAATCGCTTTACGGCCTGGTCAATCGCCTCCTCCTGGATCAGCCCTTGCTTCACGGCATCGGTCAGTGTCAAGTATTCCCGGCCGCAATCGAGGTCGGTCCCAGCCATGACGGCCACCGCTGCTGCCTGCGGCATGCTGGTGGCGAAGTGGTGGCCCAAGAAAATATCACCAATGGCTCCACAGTCGGACACCACATAACCCTGGAATCCCCATTCATGTCTCAGTATCGTGCCCAACAGCCGGGGATTAGCGCAGCAGGGTTGCCCATCCAGCGCGCTGTAAGCGCCCATGATGGAGTCCGCGTGGGCTTCGCGAATCGCTGCCTCAAACGCCGCCAGGTAAGTGCCGCGCAAGTCGCGCTCACTGATACGTGCGTCAAAGCCGTGCCGCGCGGGCTCCGGGCCGCTGTGCACGGCGAAGTGTTTGGGAGTTGCAACCAACTTCAAATAATGAGGATCGTCTCCCTGCAACCCGCGAATGAACGAAACACCCATGCGCGAAGTGAGATAAGGATCTTCGCCGTAAGTCTCCTGCCCGCGTCCCCAGCGCGGGTCGCGGAAAATATTGATGTTCGGACTCCAGAACGTGAGGCCGTGATAAATGGTGTGGATGTTGTGTTGGATGGCGTCGGAATACTTCGCGCGCGCTTCGTCGGAAATCGCCACGGCTTCTGCGTGCAACAGCACCGGGTCCCACGAGGCTCCCATGCCGATCGCCTGGGGAAACACCGTGGCCAAGCCGGCGCGCGCCACCCCGTGCAGGCACTCGTTCCACCAATTATAAGCAGGGATTCCCAGGCGAGGTATGGCCGGCGCGTCATTCACCATCTGGGAGACTTTTTCCTCGAGAGTCATTTGCGCTACCAGCGCGTCCACGCGCTGCCTCAAGGGAAGCGAGGTGTTTAGCCAGGGTCGATCCTTCGCCCCTTGCCCAGCGGGCGCGGCGCCGGATTGCTCTTGGCTACGCCCAACTGAACCGCGCATTGCCAGCAATATCGATTTCACACCCGGCAGCACAAGCACACCTGCAACCAGCAAGATTGTAACCGCCATCAAATACCACTTCCTTTTGAGTTCTTGCAAAAAAGTCATCGGGCTTCCACCTCGCAGGGGTACCCAGGAGTCTATCGGAGAGAAAAAGTTTCGACGAAGAATCAATAACTTACAGAGATGGGATGTTCCGTAAGTAATTGATTCTATGGCCGACGAAATCTATCCCTCAGCAGACTTCCAGTTTACCGTGACGGCCCATCGTTGGCGTGCTCGGAAATCATAATGAATTCTTCTTACGCTTTCCACACTTCTGTGCATGGAATCCGAACCTTGGCCTTTTGCCGTTTGATTTTCCTCAAGTTGCCGGGAATGATTGCCGATGATAATGGCGAGAAAAGAATATTTGACGCCAGTACGTTCGCAAGCCGCAAGGTGAGTCAAGGCTGGCAGGAGAGGATAACGATTATGAAGCAGAAAATCAGAAGGGTAGCTTTCCTGGCTATTCCGCTGTTGGTATTAGGTTTATGCGGCGCAAACGCTGCCCAGGCAGGCAATTACACATTCTTCACGGGAAACTTCAGCCAATCAAACATTGGCAATGTGCAAGGCGCTGAAGGCTACGATGGCCTTACACTCACGGGGACAACCGGCAGCTTCAGCCTGACTCCAGGCTCGTCTCTTACGCTGCCTATCAGCAATGTTTTCTTCAACGTAGGCTATACCGGCGCCAATTCGGAAGGCCCGGCTAACGGAACAGCCACCTTTGCGGTCACCCTGGACGGGGTAATGCAGGTTTTTAACCTGCCGTTCACCGTCGACATCGGCATGTATGCTGACACATTGACCATTGGCAGCAAGAATCTGAATTTCGACCTCGGAAACTCCGGTACGGTTTCGCTTTCATCGGTCCAATTTGGCCCTCTTGCCTCGGGCGACCCCACTTCGGGAACACTCGAGGGGACGTTTGGCGCCAGTCCCGTCTCCGAGCCAGGGTCGCTCGCAATGTTCGGAACAGGCCTCCTACTTTTGGGTTGCGGCCTGACTCTGGTCCGCCGGAACCTCAGCACGGATGATCTGGCAGTCGAACCTTTGGCATCAGTTACCGACCGGTAACTTCAAGGAACAAAAGGACATTTCACGGGTTGTCTCTTGTAGCCCTTTCCCGCATCCTGCTTCCACAAACACAACGAAGTAAGTCGGCGGCGCTCCAAAGACTCTAGCGCTGGTCTGCGACCGGCGTATTTCGCCGCTCCCTGTCAGGGCAAGCTCCGAGCGGCGCTACAGCGAATGACCTGCGCAGACTTATGGCCCTGTATAGTTCCCGGCGGAAGCGAAGACGCCAGTTTGCGGAGATTTGTCCTGCCTAAGAAGCCAGTGATCCGAAAACGGGGTCCATGTTACTGGCTCCAAATGATATTACAAAGGTAGCGTCAAAATCGCCCGGCTACCATGAGAGTCTGGGCGGTTTTCGAGTGTTAATGATCCGCCATGAGCTTCCGCGATCTGGCGGCCCAGCACCAGGCCTATGCCCGTGCCACCCGGTTTAGTAGTGAAGAAGGGCACGAAGAGATTGGAAGGATTGGAGATTCCAGGTCCTTCATCCTCCACGGCCACTTCCAGTACACCGCCGTTTTTCCTCCACCGCACCGCCACCCGGCCACCGGTTTCAAGCGAAGCATCCGCCGCGTTTCGCACCAAGTTGATGAGTACCTGGTCCAGTTGGTCACCATCAGCGCGAAGAATCATGGCCGGACCGGGGGCGATCTCGACCGCAAGCCGCGTTTCGAGCGCCACCACGCGCCGCACCCACTTTCCCACATCCAACTCACCCATCTTCGGCTGGGGCAGCTTGGCAAGACTTGCGTAAGCGCCGGTGAAGCGGCTGAGGGCCTCCGCCCGGGAGCTGATGACGCGCAGGCTGCGCTCCGCGTCCTGCTGCCAGTCGGCGGGGCGGGGTTCACGGCGAATGAGAGATTCCAGGCTACCGGCCAAGGACTTGATGGGGGCCAGCGAATTGTTGATCTCGTGGCCCAGCACCCGCACCAGCTTCTGCCAGGCCTGAAGCTCCTCCTCGCGCAAGGCGCGGCTGAGGTCCGCCACTACCAGCAATTGCATCGGCAAGCCGCTTTGCCGGAAACTCGACCGGCTGATGCCCCAGCGGACGTTTCCGGCAGACGCACCTGAGAAAGACGTGGGTAGACCTTGCTGCACGCGATGCGGCTCGCCGCTCAGGAACTCGGCAAGCCCCAGATCGTCCGCCCCCAGTCCCAGCGTCCTTTCCGAGGGAAGGCCCAGCAGCCGTTCTCCGGCGCGGTTAACCAGGCGCAGACGCTCTTCGCCATCAAAAGTGAAGATGGCCACATCGATTTCCTCCATCACTTTGCGCAGCAGCGTGGTGGCTTCCAGCGCGTCCAGCCGCTGCGCCCGCATGATGGAGACCAGGGCGTTCGCCTCCCGCATGACGTCAGCTAAAGGGTCATCAGCGCGGCTCACGCGCAGCCGCAGGGAGAAATCGCCTTCGCGCAGCGCCGCCAGGAGGTTGGAAAGCGTCTGAAGCGGTGTGACCACGCGGTTGCGCATGACGGAGGCAAAACCCAACCAGCAGGTGAGGACTAGCACCGTGACGGTCCATTGGAGATTGGAGGAGTAGTGGCCCTTCCAGAGCAGCAAGAGCGCCACAAAGACAGCGGGTAAGCCGGCGAGCAAAGCCAGCCCCAAAAGACGCTGCTCGTAGTTGAGCCGGGGTGGCCGGCTTTGCGACTTGGCGATACGGCTCATTTCAATGGCCGCGATCGGCATCGCGCACCTGGGTGCATCGAGTCAATTAGTTAGAGCGTTTTCTCGTCGTTTGCTCTGCGTCGCTCATCACACGTTCCCACCTAACACTTATCACTGGTCTTTTCACTGCAGGTTCATCACCAGCAATTTCCGCTCGGTCATTTCTTCAATGGCATAGCGCAAGCCCTCGCGCCCCTGCCCGGAATCCTTCATGCCGCCGTAGGGCATGTGGTCGACGCGAAAAGTCGGAACGTCACCTGCAACAATCGTGCCGGCTTCCAGGTTATCGTAAGCGTCGAAGATCAGCTTGGCGTCGCGGGTGAAAAGCCCGGCCTCCAGTCCAAACCGCGAGTCATTCACGGCGCGAATGGCATCCGCAAAATCGCGGTAAGGCTCAACCGTGACGGCCGGGGCGAAGATTTCCTGGCAGTTGACCCGCATCTCCGGGCGAGTACCGGTGAGCACGGCCGGCTCCATCAGCGGCCCCTGACGTTTCCCACCGCACAGTAATTTGGCGCCTCCGGCCACCGCTTCGTCGATCCATTCCATAGCCCGTTGGGCATCACTTTCACGGATCAAGGGGCCAACGTCGGTCGATTCGTCTAGTGGGTCTCCGGTTTTCAGCCTCTGTACGCGGGGGATGAACAGGCTCAGGAACTTTTCATGGACACTTTCATGCACCAGAATGCGCTGGACGGAATTGCAGCTCTGACCGGCATAAGAAAAGCCTCCCGCCACGCAACGGTCGGCGGCATATTCAAGTGGGGCGTCATGGTGGATAATGGCGCCCGCATTGCCGCCCAGTTCCAGCGTGACGCGCTTCTTCCCGGCTTTCTTTTTCAGTTCCCACCCCACCTGCGGACTTCCGGTGAAAGTGAGCATTTTGATTCGTTCGTCGGTCACCAAAGGTTCAGCGTCCTGGTTGGCAAGCGGCAGAACGTTCAACGCCCCGGTAGGCAATCCCGCTTCCTGGATCAATGCCGCGAGCTTCAGCGAGGAGATGGGCGTCTGCGGTGCCGGCTTCAGAATCACCGGACACCCCGAGGCAATCGCCGGGGCCAGCTTGTGGGCCACCAAGTTCACTGGAAAATTGAAGGGAGTGATAGCGGTAACCGGCCCCAGCGGAAAGCGGCGGACAATGGCCCACCGACCGGCGCTGTAAGCCTGCAGGTCCAGGGGCAGCCATTCGCCGTAAATCCTGGCGCTCTCTTCGGCGGCGATGGAAAAGGTGAAGGTGGCCCGGTCAATTTCCACGCGGGCAGTTTTAATGGGCTTGCCCGCTTCGAGCGCAACAGTGCGAGCAAGGTCCTCGCGGGACACATGGATGGCCTCCGAAACCGCTCGCAGGATGCGTTGACGCTCGTAGGCTGGCATCTTGCGGGTTTCTTGAAAAGCTTTCGAGGAAGCCTCGATCGCCTTTTCGACGTGCGAGGGATCAGCCTGGAAGATGGTGGCAACCGCAGACTGGTCAAAAGGAGAGCGGATTTCGGTTGCTTTACCCTCCTTCAGCCAGTTGCCGTTCAAAAGGAACCCAAAAGCTTTCGCGGTCACTTGTGCAACGTGGGACATGGCGATGACCTCCTGCCGAACTTCGTTTGCATCATAACACGCCTGCAAGACATTGGAAAAAGGGGGCCGATTGGTCATCCCCGGCAGGTGTTACATGCGCGTAAAATAACTGATTTTAAATAACTTGACATCTTTGGATGCTTGTGGCAAACATAATTGACGCAGTTTTATCCCTCTTAAGGTTTGGGTTCAGCAGGAGGCCTTGCAGCTTAGCGCTTCCTTGGGACGATTCCATCAACAGGGATGTTAATGGAACGGTGCAACTTGGTGCAGCCTCCCTGCTGCTGTGGTGGAGGTTACTATCTGACGGAGCGGCAAAAGGTGGTCAGGGTGCGCTAACTTGGATTATTCGTGAACTTCTATTGGAGGATCGGAAGGGCATGGCTTTAGCCATGCCGAACAAAGATATCTCGACCGTTATCCGTCTCGCATCCCGGACGGCTCGTTGTGACGAGCCGTCCGGGATGCGAGACGGAGGATAAAGATTGCGTGCGCTCAAACGGCACGGCTAAAGCCGTGCCCTTCCGGTCTTCGGATAAAATTTCGTGAATAATCCAGGCTAAGAACACCTTCCTAATAGGCCTATAAGGAGCGGTCTTGGACTTTTCGTGGACAGAGGAACAAAACGCCTTCCGGCAGTCGGTGATCAAGTTCGCCCGCCAGGAGCTGAACAATAATCTCATCGAGCGCGACCGCAATCAGGAGTTCTCGCGCCAAGCCTGGAATAAATGCGCTGAATTTGGGATCCAGGGATTGCCGATTCCACAACCATACGGTGGAGGCGGCTCGGACATTCTGACCACAGTCTGCGCCCTGGAAGCTCTAGGTTACGGGTGCCGGGACAATGGGCTGGTATTTTCCATCAACGCTCACATGTGGAGCGCGGAAATACCTATTCTGAACCACGGAACTGAAGCACAGAAGCAGTATTACCTGCCGAAGCTGGTAAACGGCGAGTGGATCGGCATCCAGGGCATGACGGAACCGATGTCGGGTTCGGACGCCTACAGCTTGCGAACCCGTGCAGAAAAGAGGGGTGACCGTTACATCCTGAACGGGAGCAAGACATTCATCTCCAATGCTCCAATTGCCGATGTTTTTATCATATTCGCGAATCTCGACCCGGAAATGAAGCCGGCGGGGGTGACGGCGTTTGTGGTGGACAAGGGAACACCGGGGCTTTCCGTAAGCCGGAAGTTGGAAAAAATGGGATTGAGGACGTCACCCATTGCAGAATTGGCGATTACCGACTGCGAGATACCTGCCGAAAACCTGCTGGGAAAGGAATATGGCGGCCAGGCGGTGTTCACGTCGGCCATGGAATGGGAGCGCATCTGCATTTTGGCGAATCACTTGGGCTTGATGCAGCGACTGCTCGAGACCAGCGCGCGTTACGCTTCCCAACGGCAACAATTTGGCCAGCCCATTGACAAATTTCCGGCGGTGGCAACCCGTATTGCGGAAATGGATATTCGTCTGGAAACTTCACGGCTGGTGCTTTACAAGGCGGCGTGGCTCAAGAAGACCGGCAGGCATCCTTTGCGCGAAGCCTCGATTGCCAAAGCTTATGTAAGCGAAGCTTGCGTTCAAACTTGCCTGGACGCCATCAAGATTCACGGTGGTTACGGATATATGACCGAATATGAGATCGAGCGTGACCTGCGGGATGCCATTGGCGGGACCATCTACTCCGGCACTTCCGACATTCACAAAATGATTCTTGCCAGTTTGCAAGGGGTCTGAGGTAGCGTAGTCCTGGGTTTTAGTTTACTATGTTAAGCCGGTTGGGAGCATCGTCAGGGCATGGCTGAAGCCATGCCCTGACCGCGCCTGATTCAACCTGACAAAGTAATGTTAGGTGTGCGGTGATTCTCACGCAAGAAAGCGTAGATCTGCAAAACAGTCTGCGCTGCAGGTCGTTACAGCGAAACTATGGGTTTTCTTCTTCAACATCTCGCGGAAAGCAGTGCCTTGCGCCTGCCCGATCAGGTGGCAGTTTGGGCGCGCGGCGCGAGTTTGACCTATCAGCAGCTTGAAGAGCGTTCTAATCAATTGGCCTGTCTGTTTCGTCAGAGAGGAGTGAAAAAAGGCGACCGGGTGGGGATTTATTTCCCCAAGTCCACTGCCTCTGTGGTCAGCATGTTAGGAGTGCTGAAGGCTGGTGGCGTCTATGTGCCTCTGGATCCGGCCGCTCCCGCCACGCGAGTCGGCTTCATCATCGACAATTGCAAGATGAAAGCCCTTGTCACCACCGCTGGGCTTCTGAAGCGTCTCGATCCCATTGACCTTCGTTTCGTTGAATTCTCAATTCTCGGCGAGGATAAATCCGAAGACACGAACGGCGCCACGGTTTATCCCTGGAGCACGCTTCAATCACTTCCTGCATCCAGTCCTCCGGAGCTACCGTTAACCAACACCGACCTGGCCTACATTCTCTACACCTCCGGGTCAACCGGTAAGCCGAAGGGCGTGATGATCTCCCACCAGAACGCCTTGACCTTCGTCGATTGGGGCGCGGACATCTTCAAGATCCAGCCGGAGGACCACCTTTCGAACCACGCGCCCTTGCACTTTGACCTTTCCGTGTTTGACGTCTATAACGCTCTGGGAGCGGGCGCGACGGTCTATATGATCCCGCCGGAGACGCAGCTTTTCCCGGCCAGCCTGGCGGCATTCATTGAATCCAAAGGAATTTCCGTCTGGTATTCGGTTCCTTCGGCGCTCGTGCATTTGGTTATACACGGCAGCTTGAAATCCCGCAACTTGGAAAAGCTTCGCCTGATCCTGTTTGCTGGTGAGGTCTTTCCCATGAAGTATTTGCGCCAGCTTGCGGATCTTCTTCCCAACGCCGAACTTTATAACCTCTATGGTCCCACGGAGACCAACGTCTGCACCTACTACCGTGTAGACCGCGCACAGCTCCCCAGCCAGGACCGGCTGCCCATCGGCAAAGCCTGCGCCAATACCGAAGTCTTTGCCGTAGACGATCGAGACCAGTGGGTGACAACCGGAGGAACCGGCGAGCTTTATGTGCGTGGGCCTTCCGTCACCAACGGTTATTGGGCCGATCCGGAAAAAACCCAAAAGACGGTGGTTCACAACCGGTTCCAGCAGCATTATGAAGAACGCCTGTACCGCACCGGCGACATCGTCAAGCTGCTGGATGATGAGAATTACGACTTTATAGGCCGCAGGGATAGCCAGATCAAAAGCCGGGGATACCGCATCGAGCTGGGTGAAATTGAAGCAGCCATACTGAACCATCCAGCAGTGAAGGAAGCGGTCGCTGTGCCCGTCCCGGACGAGGAAGTTGGCAATCGCATCCGGGCTATTGTGGCGCTTCATCAGGAAGTGTCGATATCGGCTGTGGAATTGCAGCAGCATTGCGCGAGCCGGGTGCCCTCCTATATGGTTCCGGAGGCGATTGATTTCAGGGAAGTCCTACCGAAGACTTCAACCGGCAAGGTAGACAGGGTGCGATTGGCCTCGGAAGCCGTGACGCCGGCAACGTGACCTGGTTCGAGCCGCGTGCGGGGCCAAGCGGCACGGTTGAAGCCGTGCTCTGCCGGTGACCCCGGTCCGCACCCGGCATGGGTCTTCAATTTCAATTTGAGGAGAGGGAACAAGGCATGGCAGATTACGATTTTGACGTTGGAATTATCGGAGGAGGACCGGGTGGCTCAGCGGCCGCTGCCTACCTGGCAAAGGCCGGGTTGAACGTCGCGGTATTTGAGAGGGAAGGCTTTCCACGTCCTCATGTGGGCGAATCACTGGTCCCTTCGAGTAACCGCATTTTGAGAGAAATTGGGTTCATCCCGATGATGGACGAAGTGGGCTTTGTCAGGAAGTTCGGGGCCGTCTGGACCACAGACGCGCGCGGGCCCATCTACGACCTTGACTTTGATGGCCTCGAAGCCGACTGCTACGCCGGGATCAAATTTGAGGAGCGGGAGCAGGAAGGTGTGAACCAGAAATATACCTGGCACGTAGACCGGGGCAAGTTCGATCAATTGCTGCTGGAACATGCCGTGAAGCAAGGCGCTAAGCTCCAGCAGCCAGTTCGCGTAAAGTCCGTGGATTTCTCTGACCCTTCCGCGCCGAAGATTCTCTACTCCGCCGATGGCAAGGACGCTTCCGCCGCTGTTCGCGTCGTGGTAGACGCTTCCGGCCGCCATACCCTGCTCGGCAACCAACTGAAGCTCAAAGTGCCCGATCCAGTCTTCAACCAGTATGCTCTTCATACCTGGTTCGAAAACTATGACCGCATGGCAATGGCCACGAACAAGTCGCAGGATGACTTCATCTTCATCCACTTTCTGCCCATCAACAACACCTGGATTTGGCAGATTCCCATTTCGAAGACCGTGACCAGCATTGGCGTGGTCACCCAGAAGAGGAACTTTGAGAAGACCGCCGAATCCCGCGAGAAGTTTTTCTGGGACTGTATTAGCACCCGCTCCGAACTCTACAACGGGCTGCAAGCCGCGACCCAGCTCCGGCCTTTGAAGGAAGAGGGCGACTACAGCTACGGCATGAAACAGATTTGCGGGGACAGCTTCGTATTGGTGGGAGATGCGGCGCGCTTTGTTGATCCCATCTTCTCAAGCGGTGTCAGCATCGCCTTGACCAGCGCCAAGCTGGCCAGCGAAGACATTATCAAGGCCGCAAGTAATGGCGGGCAGTTCACCAAAGATCATTTCAAAGTGTTTGAGACCACTATGCGGCGGGGGACGAAGAACTGGTATGAGTTCATCTCGCTCTATTACCGGTTGAATGTGCTGTTCACGGCCTTCATACAGGACCCGCGCTACCGGCTGGACGTGCTCAAGCTACTGCAGGGAGATATCTATGACGTCGATAGTCCGGAAGTGCTGCAGGAGATGAGGAAGACGGTGAGCGAAGTGGAGCGGCGGCAGAATCACCCGTGGCACAAGTTCCTTGGTGAATTGACCACGGAAGTATCCCGGCCCATGTTTTAGCAGGTTGATGAAAACCGCTGGATTGTCATGGTGAGCGAAGCATCCCTGCATTGCGGATGAAACCTGGGGGCCGGTTGCGGCTTGATATGAAGCAGTCAAGACGGGCCACGCGCAGGAACATTTAAGAAGAGAAGGCAGGAGGCGTTATGGAGCAGACAAGTACAACCAAGGACCAGATCCGGCAGTTTATCCTCCAATCCGCGCAGAGGAAAGGCGTCTCAACGCTGGGAGATGATGAATCCCTGAGCCAGAATGGCGTCATGGACTCGCTGGTGATTTTCCGGCTGGTGTCCTTTTTGGAAGACACCTTCAACATTCGCGTGGCGGATGAGGAGATCGTGGACGAGAATTTTCAGAGCGTTAACGGCATTGAAAAATTTGTGGAATCCAAGCTCGCAAAGAAAGCCAATTGAGCGGGAGGTTCTGCCCGCCGGCGAAGGCACAAGGCCGCTCATCGAGAACCCCTACGGGGAGAAAGGATTTGGCAGAGAATGGCAGATTACGATTTTGACGTTGGAATTATTGGAGGAGGTCCCGGGGGATCGTCTGGGGCGGCCTATTTGGCCAAAGCCGGGCTGAGTTGTGCAGTGTTTGAGCGCGAAGCTTTTCCCCGGCCCCACGTAGGCGAATCATTGGTGCCTTCATCCACCCGAATTCTTCGGGAGATCGGCTTTATCGACCAGATGGATAAGGCCGGATTTGTCCACAAATACGGCGCCGTCTGGACGGCCACTTCCAACAGCCCGGTTTACGACCATGACTGGGAAGGCCTGGAGCCCGACTGCCACGCGGACATCCGCTTCGCGGAGCGCGAGCAGCCTGGGGTGAACTTGAACCACACGTGGCATGTGGATCGCGGCAAGTTCGATCAACTCCTGCTGGAACATGCTGCCAAACTCGGCGCTAAGGTTCACCAAGGAGTGCGGGTGAAGGGTGTTGATTTCTCGGACTCCACGCGGCCCAAGATCCTCCATTCTGCCGATGGTAAAGATCTCTCAACCACCGTGCGCGTCGTGGTGGACGCCTCCGGCCGCCATACTCTCCTAGGTAACCAACTGAAGTTCAAAGTGCCCGATCAAGTGTTCAACCAGTATGCCCTTCATACCTGGTTCGAAAACTATGACCGCCAGGCGGCCTCATCCAAGCCGGGCTTTGATGATTATATTTTCGTCCACTTCCTGCCCATTAGTAACAGTTGGATCTGGCAGATTCCTATTT
This sequence comes from uncultured Acidobacteriota bacterium, assembly GCA_937900045.1. Lineage (GTDB taxonomy): Bacteria > Acidobacteriota > Terriglobia > UBA7540 > UBA7540 > CALCEB01. The sequence continues at coordinate 77,829 of CALCEB010000202.1, read as the reverse complement.
CGAAGACCGTAACCAGCATTGGCGTGGTCACCCAGAAGAGGAACTTTGAGAAGACCGCCGAGTCCCGCGAGAAATTTTTCTGGGATTGTATTAGCACCCGCTCCGAACTCTTCAACGGATTGAAAGCCGCGACCCAGCTCCGGCCTTTGAAGGAAGAGGGCGACTACAGCTACGGCATGAAACAGATTTGCGGGGACAGCTTCGTATTGGTGGGAGATGCGGCGCGCTTTGTTGATCCCATCTTCTCAAGCGGTGTCAGCATCGCCTTGACCAGCGCCAAGCTGGCCAGCGAAGACATTATCAAGGCCGCAAGTAATGGCGGGCAGTTCACCAAAGATCATTTCAAAGTGTTTGAGACCACTATGCGGCGGGGGACGAAGAACTGGTATGAGTTCATCTCGCTCTATTACCGGTTGAATGTGCTGTTCACGGCTTTCATTCAAGACCCGCGCTACCGGCTGGACGTGCTCAAGCTGTTGCAGGGTGACCTGTATGATGTGGACAAGCCGGAAGTCCTGGACGTGATGAGGAGGATGGTGAGCGAAGTTGAGCAGCGCCAGAATCACCCGTGGCACAAGTTGCTCGGTGATCTGACAGGCGAGGCCATGAAGCCGCTATTCTAAGAGCCCAAGAGGCAGGGTGAGAACAACGCTCGCCCTGCCCATCGGCTTCTCAACCCCGTGCATAAACTTATTGCGTCTCATTGGCGCTTATCATTAATGATGAAGAACAAATTGTCACGCCGCCGTAATTGCCTCGCGCCACTTGCCTCCTGAACGACGGATGCGCCTCCCGCCTCCATCAGCTACCGGTGGATGCGCCAATCGCGGACATTCGTATTCCCGCCGGCCAAATCAAAATCTTGAAAAACTAAGAATGGGTTTATACTTCCCGGAATCTCATTCTAGATCGGGCATCGCGGGGGCAGGGTCATGGCGACCGTGAAAGAAGTCGCAAAGCGGGCGGAAGTCTCCGTTGGCACAGTATCCAATGTGCTGACCGGGACAACCGCCGTGAGCTCGGAGCTTCGCGAGCGTGTCCTTGCGGCGGTTCGGGAATTGGATTACCACCCGGATTATGTGGCGCGCAGCCTCAAACTGCGGCATACCATGATGCTGGGCATGATCATTTCAGACGTCACCAATCCCTTCTTTTCGAGTCTGGTGCGGGGCGCTGAAGACGCGGCGCTGGAAAAAAACTACTTGCTATTGACCTTCAACACCGATGACCGGGTGGAAAGAGAAAAGCGGGCGCTGGAAGTCCTGCGTTCGAGAAAGGCTGACGGCATCCTGTTGGTGGTCGCCCCGCAGGACGGAGATTATGAACACATTTCCGAGACCATTGCTCTGGGAACACCGGTGGTTTGCCTGGACCGTGTTCCGCCCCACATTAAAGTGGATTCAGTCACGGTGGACAATATTGGAGCCGCCCGAAATTGCGTTCGCCACTTGATTGAAAGGGGTCATCGAAGGATCGGAATCATCACCGGTTCACCGGCCCTGCAAACGTCCCGCCAGCGGCTGCAAGGCTACCAGAGCGCGCTTGCCGAGGCGGGGATTCCAATTTCCCCGGAGCTGATTCGAGAGGGTACTTTCCGCACTTCGAGTGGACACGCCTTGGGCAAGGAACTCTTATCAATCCCTCAGTGCCCCACCGCGATCTTCAGCTCCAACGGCTTGATGGCGCTTGGAGTCCTCAAAGCGATTGAGGAACTGGGCTTGACTTGCCCCGATGATGTTGCCTTAGCGGTCTTTGACGATCTGCCGATGGCGGACATCATCCAGCCGCATCTGACGACCGTGGCTCAGCCTTCCTACCAGATGGGCTACCGTGGCGCTGAGCTTCTCATCAAGAAAATTACCGGCCAAGTGAAAAGTAGCAGCAAGGTCAGCATTCGCCTTGAGACAAAACTCAAGATTCGGCAATCCACGGATGGGTACCGCCGCTCCACCCGGCCTTCGGGTTGGGCCGGAGGCCAGCGATAAAAATCGCTGCGATCCGGCATGTCGAACCGCATTGGGGCTACGCGGCAGGCGGTGCGACCGTGGGTCCTGAAGAGTTTTTGAAAATAACCGTAGCGAGGGGCGGCAGAGTGAGCGGAAGCGAAAATGGCCGGCCGTGAGTGGCGATGGCTTGAGCCTCCAGACCGCCGCTATTGCCTTGCCCGCTACCCCCGTAGATGGGAGAATCGCTGTTCAGCACTTCTTTCCAATATCCGCCCCGTGGACAACCGGCGAGATAGTTCTCGCGCACGACGGGGGTGAAATTTGCAGCCACCAGGAAAATGTCTGGCGTCGAATTTGCTTTGCGGATATAGGTCAGAGAGCTAGCCATGGCGTCATTACAATCTATCCACTCGAAACCTTCCGGCTCAAAGTCAAGCTCGTGTAATGCGGGTTCGGCGCGGTAAAGGCGATTTAAGTCTTCAACCCATTTTTGCAGGCCTTGATGCGGAGGAAACTCCAGCAAATGCCAGTCCAGGCACCGTCCGAAGTGCCACTCGGCCCACTGGCCGAACTCTCCACCCATAAAGAGCAGTTTCTTGCCCGGCTGGGTAAACATATACCCAAAAAGGAGCCGCAAGTTGGCGAACTTCTGCCAATCGTCTCCCGGCATTTTACTGAGCAACGAAGCCTTCCCGTGCACCACTTCGTCATGGGAGAGCGGCAGCACGAAGTTCTCCGTGAATGCGTAAATCATGCGGAAAGTAAGTTGCCCGTGATGGAACTTGCGGTGAATCGGGTCCTTTGCAAAGTAAACCAGCGTGTCGTGCATCCAGCCCATGTCCCACTTCATGCCAAAACCCAAACCGCCGAGGTAAGTGGGGCGCGAAACCATCGGCCAGGAAGTGGACTCCTCCGCGATGGTCTGGACGTCCGGATAATTTTGATAGATGTCAGAGTTCAGACGGCGCAGAAACTCGATGGCTTCCAGATTCTCCCTGCCGCCGTAGCGGTTCGGAATCCATTCACCTTCCTTGCGCGCATAATCGAGATAAAGCATCGAAGCCACGCCGTCCACGCGCAGGCCATCGGCGTGATAATAATCCAGCCAGAACACGGCGCTGCTGGCGAGGAAGCTCCGGACTTCATTGCGACCGTAGTTAAAGATGGAACTCTTCCACTCCGGATGAAATCCCTGGCGCGGATCAGCGTGTTCGTAAAGATGCGTTCCATCAAAATAGCCGAGTCCGTGGCCGTCGGTGGGGAAGTGCGAAGGGACCCAATCCAGGATCACTCCGATCCCATGCTGGTGAAGGTAGTCAACCAGGTACATGAAATCCTGCGGCGTTCCATAGCGGCTGGTGGGCGCAAAATATCCAGTGATCTGGTAGCCCCACGAAGGGTAGTAAGGGTGCTCCATGATGGGCAGAAATTCAGCGTGAGTAAAACCCATCTTACGAATGTATTCGGCCAGCTTGGGGGCCACGTCGCGGTACGAAGGTAGCTGATCCGGGTTGCCGGGGGACCGCATCCAGGAACCCAGGTGCACTTCGTAGATGGAAATCGGGCTTGCAGGGCTGTTACGCACTTGACGCTCTTTCATCCACCTGGCATCGTTCCATTCGTAATTCAGGTCCCACACGATCGAAGCAGTCTGCGGCGGGACTTCTGAGAAAAGGCCAAATGGATCAGATTTGTCGATCGAATAGGCGTTGTAGCGGGAATAAACCTGATACTTGTACTTTGTCCCCCGTTGAACACCTTCAACAAAACCTTCCCAAATGCCCGATTCGCCACGCATTTGCAGGGGACGGTTCGCCTTGTCCCAATAATTAAACTCCCCCATCACGCAAACGCGCTCGGCGTTGGGCGCCCAGACGGCAAAGTGGGTTCCCGGCACGCCCCCGGCGCTCGTCAGATGTGCGCCGAACTTCTGGTAAAGACGGTTGTGCGTGCCTTCATTGAATAGATGAAGGTCCTCATTGGTTAAAAGCGAAACGTCGTAACGCAACTTTTATCCTCCAATGGGTCACCCCACTTGCAGCCAGTCAAAATTCACTGCCTACCCGTTATGGATGCGCCGGCAGGCCCTCTGCCTGCTCCGCGATAGATGACTTCATGATGACGAGAACGTCCTCGAGGTGGTCCAGAGCCACAGCAGGACGGACGTCAATCCTCTTATAAATATTGCCGTTCCCCACGCTCACCACCCGGCCAAGCACAAGCCCCCTGGGATAAATCCGGTCGAGGCCGGAAGTAAGAACCAGGGTTCCTGGAGAAATGTTCTCCTCATTCATGATGAAAACAAGCGTACATTGGTTGCGTTCGCCACCCTTGAGAACACCTTGGGTCCGGCTGCCATCGAGCATCGAGCCCACGCCGCTGGCCGGGTCTGTCACCAACAAAACCTGTGAAGTGTGAGAGAACACGGCGATGGTTTTGCCCACCACGCCCTCCGGAGTGATGACCGGGAGGTCGGGCACGAGGCCCGCGTCCGAACCCTTATCGATGAAAACCGCGTTTGAATTCACGCCCGGGCTCGCGGCGATGACTTCCGCAGGAACCGTTTCATAAGCGAGCTGCTTCTTGAAATTGAGCAGCGCGCGCAACCGGGCGTTTTCCGAAGCCTGCTCGGAGAGTTGCTGAATTTCTGCGTGTGCCGCTGCCAGTTCGCTTTGGAGCTGCTTATTCCTCTGTTGCGCGGACCACAGGCTCTGGAAATGATCTACCGCGCCGTAAGCCGCATCCGTCAGCCCCAACACCGAACGTTCAAAGGGGTCAAAGACCGAGACCGCCCAGAACTCGATGAGCCTCACGTTGTGATTGCGGGTAATTTGGAACGAAAGCAGCAGGAACTGCGCGATCAGCACCACGAGCAGCACCAAAAATGGAACGTGATGCGCTACAAAAGCCTGCATGATTTCCGGAGCTTCACGCGTTCGCGGAGCCGGTGGGCGGCGGATTTCAGCCGGGTTTAAGTCCTGCATGATGGCTCCGGTGAAGTTGCCCTTAACGAAACGGAAGAGCGAGGTTTTAAGCGCGCCGGAAAATGGTTATTCGGTCGTTTCGGTGTCTCGAATCCTGCCCGGCGGGATGTGAGACATAGGAAACAAGCGGTCGCAGGGCGCCGTGCGGGTCGTTCCAGGATTCCTGAGCCTCGTCACAGACTACTCAATCGCCACGCGGCGAAGCAAGCTGAAATCCGTCAGCATGCGGCCGGTCCCAAGAACCACTGAGGCCAGCGGGTCCTCAGCGATGGAGACCGGAAGTCCGGTTTCTTCGCGGATCCGCTTATCCAGATTCTTCAACAGCGCTCCACCGCCGGTCAGCACGATGCCGCGATCGGAAATATCGGCGGAAAGCTCCGGGGGCGTCCGCTCCAGCGCCACGCGAATGGCATTCAAGATGGTGGAGACGCATTCCGAGAGAGCATCCCGCACTTCCGTGTCGTTGATGGTCACCGTCTTGGGAATCCCTTCCAGCAGATGGCGGCCTTTAATTTCCATGGTCATGGGTTTCTCCAGCGGATAGGCCGAACCCAGCTCAATCTTGATCGATTCCGCCGTTCTTTCACCAATCAGCATGTTGTATTTGCGCTTTAGGTAGGCGGTGACGGCTTCGTCCATCTCATTTCCTGCCACGCGCACGGAGCGGCTGTAGACGATTCCCGAAAGCGAAATCACGGCAATGTCCGAGGTGCCGCCGCCAATATCCACAATCATGCTGCCCGAGGGTTCCGTGATCGGTAAGCCCGCGCCGATGGCCGCCATCATCGCCTGTTCCACCAGAAAAACTTCGCTGGCCTTGGCGCGCATGGCGGAGTCCTGCACGGCCCTTTTTTCAACTTGAGTGATTTCCGAAGGCACTCCGATCACAATGCGCGGGTGAACGAACATCTTGCGATTGTGAGCCTTTTGAATAAAGTAATTCAGCATCTTCTCGGTGACTTTGAAGTCTGCAATCACGCCGTCTTTCAAGGGCCGGATGGCCACAATGTTTCCAGGCGTGCGGCCCAGCATCTCCTTGGCCTCGCGGCCCACCGCCTCGATTTCACCCGTCACTTTGTTGATGGCGACGATCGAGGGTTCATTCACCACAATGCCCTTGCCTTTGGCATAGACCAATGAATTGGCCGTGCCGAGGTCAATGGCAAGGTCGGAAGAAAACATGCTGAATACGGAACGAGGATTCATTCCAATCGGCAACTCACTTTCGTCAGGTTGCGTCCTTCGGGGAAATTCAAGCTCCCGCAGTATCCGGTAGTGTCTCAGTTTCTTTGCTGTAGCGGCGCTCTATGAGCGCCGAACTTGTATCCTCAACGGTTTCCGGCGCTCATAGAGCGCCGCTACAGCAAAGTGCGTCACTACGCAGTACCCGCGATCGGGAAAAGCGCCAGGAAAAACCCGCGCCGGCCGGAGCGAGGGATCCTTCGCCACTGGTAAAGTCCGCAAGCTTTCAGGAACCCGGAGCCGGACGGTAAGTGGCCGAACTCTGGTCGGTTTCCCAAACCGTGACGCTTTCAACCCGGAAATCGCGGCTGTGAAATTTTGGCTCAATCTCGTCGGAGAAATACTTGGCTAAATTTTCCGCTGAGGGATTGATCCGGTCGAAGGGCGGAAGATCATTCAGGAAGCGATGATCCAACCGGTCAACGAGGGCCCTGATGGCGGCGCGAACGTCGGTGAAATCGACCAGCAAGCCCGTGGGGTCAAGCTCCTTCCCGGAGACTGTGACCCGCACCCGGTAATTGTGTCCGTGGATATTCTCACACTTTCCTTTGTAACCCCGCAAGGCATGACCTGCGGAAAAGCCATAATCGACCGATACCTCAAACATAATTCCTTCAAATGCGGAGGGTTATCCAGTTATCTTGAAAAACCGCTTGGAAAGACTTTCCGGCCAAGAGCGGCTGGAAAAGATTCAATTTCCAACTCAGCTTAGCATTTTCGCATGAAATCCATCACATCATCCAAGTGATTTGTCCTGGAATAGGGCGGAAGGCTCTCCAGGAAGACCTTGCCGTAAGACTTTCGCACCAAGCGGTGATCCAACATGACCAGCACTCCGCGGTCGGCCTCGCTGCGGATCAGCCGGCCAAAACCCTGCTTCAAGGAGATCACCGCCTGCGGGATTTGATAATCGCCAAAGGCGTTGCCGCCATCTTCATTGATCTGCCGGATTCGCGCTGCCACCACCGGATCAGTAGGAACGGCGAAAGGCAAGCGGTCAATGATCACCGCGCTCAACTGCGGTCCCTGCACGTCTACTCCCTGCCAGAAGGAGCTGGTGGCGAAAAGCACGGCGTTTGGAGTGGAGCGGAACCTTTCCAGAAGCTCGCTGCGTGGAGCCTTGCCCTGCACCAGCATGGGATAACGCAGGCGGCGGCGAACCCGTTCATAAACATCGCGCATCTGTTGATGTGAAGTGAACAAGACGAAGGCCCGGCCCTGGCTGGCCTTCAACACCCCCAGGATTTCTTCGGACGCTTGGCGAGTGAAGTCCGGTTCCCTCGGGTCGGGCAGATGCGCCGGCGTGTAAAGCAGGCACTGGAGGTTGAAGTTGAAGTGCGAAGGGAAAATTCTCTCTTGCGCAGAACGTACTCCCAACCGGGATTTTAGGAAATCAAAGCTTTCCCGGACGGCCAGAGTGGCGGAGGTTAAAATCACGCAATCGGTCGCCTCAAACAGTTTCTCGCGCAGGATGGGCGATACATCAATGGGCGAGGCTTCCAAAAACAGCCCCCGGCCACGCCTTTCCCACCAAAAAACCAGGTTGCGGTCTTTGCTCTCCAGGACCACTTCGCATTCCTTGCGCAGCTCGGCGGCGCGCCGCGCCAGTTGAGTGATCTCTTCGGGCCGCTCCGGGACACGCAGCAGTTCGCTTTCCAGGCGAACTAACGCGTTCGTCAGCGCCGAGTATGCTCCCCGGTTGACCTCCAGGAAACTGGCGCGATTCTCAAAAGCCCGGCGGCCTTCCGTGTGCGGAAAAAGGTCGAAAAACAACTCGGCGCGGTGGCGCACCTCGCCCACCGCCGCAAATAGTTCGGCGATGGCGAGCTTGCGTTGCTTGGCCATTGCCTCCGTATCGCGCGCCAACTCTTCAATGCGGTAATTGCTCACCTGCAAGCCAAAATAGCGGGTAGCGACGTCCTCAATCTCATGCGCTTCGTCAAAGACCACGGCATGATAATCCGGCAGCAGGGGCATGGCCTCCGTTTGCCGCAAAGCAAGGTCCGCGAAGAAAAGATGGTGGTTGACGATGAGCAGGTCGGACTCCTGGGCGCGCTGGTGCATCAACGTAATGAAGCAGCGCTTGAACTGCTCGCATTCTTGCCCCGTGCAGGCCTCGCGGCGGGCATCAATCCGGGACCATAATTCGCCGGTATCCGGCATATCGTGCAGCTCCGCGCGGTCGCCGGTTTCCGTTTTGGGCTCCCAGCGCTGAATCTGTTGGATCAGCTCGACCTCGTCGATGCCGCTCAGAACCGGTTGCTGGCCGATGTCATAGAGCTTCTGGCGGCACAGGTAATTTTGCCGGCCTTTCATCAGCGTGGCGCTGATCTTGGGAAACAGCTTCTTGAGAAATGGAATGTCTTTGAAGAAGAGTTGCTCTTGCAGATTCTTGGTGCCGGTTGAAATCACCACCCGGCGGCCGCTCAGGATGACCGGCACCAGATAGGCCAGCGTCTTGCCGGTGCCGGTGCCGGCCTCGGCAATCAGGTGGCGGCGGTTTTCAAGGGCGGATTCCACTTCCTCCGCCATTTCGAGCTGCGCCGTGCGAAATTCGTAGCGGGGATGATGGCTCGCGAGCCAGCCCTCCGGCCCGAAGATTTTAGAGAGCGGAGTCTGCCGCGCCGGATTTTCCTTCGCTGCTGGCATTGGGCTCATCCGAACAGCGCCTTCAGGCTCTCACGATAGGGCTCACGGGCAACCCCGCGTTCGGTGATGATGGCGGTGACATACTGGTTGGGCGTCACGTCAAACGCCGGATGACGCGCGGCAACGTTGGCGGGGGCAATGGAAACACCCCCCAAGTGCGTGACTTCCGCCGCCGAACGCTCCTCAATCGGGATTTCTTCGCCGCTGGAAAGACTCAGATCAATCGAGGAAAGCGGCGCGGCAACGTAAAAGGGAATCTTGTTCTCATGCGCCAGCACCGCCACTGAATAGGTGCCAATTTTGTTGGCCACGTCGCCGTTGGCGGCGATGCGGTCTGCTCCCACAATCACCGTGCTCAGTTCTCCCTTGCGCATGAAGTGGCCCGCCATGCTGTCCGTAATCAGCGTCACGGGAATGCCGTCTTTTGCCAGTTCCCACGCCGTCAACCGCGCCCCCTGCAAAAAGGGGCGCGTCTCATCCGCGAACACTTCGATTTTCTTCCCAGCGGAGATGGCGGCTCGAATTACGCCCAAAGCCGTGCCGTAACCCCCCGTTGCCAGCGCCCCGGCATTGCAGTGGGTGAGCACTGTGCCGGAATCCTCCAACAGCGCCGCGCCGTGGCGGCCCAGGGCCTCATTCGCGGCAATATCTTCGCAAAGCACCTTCTGCGCTTCCTCCACCAGCCGTGATTGAACTTTCCGGATGGCAGCAGCGCCGGAAATTCCGTCATCCAAGGCGCCTTCGAATACGTCACGCATCCGGCGTACCGCCCAGAAAAGGTTCACCGCCGTGGGACGAGTCCGGGAAATCGTATCCGCGATGGTTTCGAAATCCGATTTCAGGCTCTCGACCGTTGCCGCTTGCGATTGCTGCACACCCAAGGCGATGCCCATCGCCGCCGCCACCCCAATAGCCGGAGCGCCGCGAATCACCATTGAGCGGATGGCCTCTGCCACGTCTTGGTAATTCCTGCAAAGCCGGTAAGTCTCCTCAGCAGGAAGGCGTGTCTGGTCAATCATGCGCACGCCTTCGTCCGTCCATTCAATGGTCTTAAACATGAAATTCGAGTCCTGGCATTTAAGGATGAGTCCACAATCGAAAGGCCAATCTTGCATTATAGCAGTTTGTGGAAAATGCTTTGGCGGCAGAGGCGCGGCAGATTCTAACCGCATCCTGAAAAATTCATTGACACTATTCTTTGCTGTTTGTTAGCGTACTCCATTATTCACGAAGTTTTTATTCAAAGACCGGAAGGACACGGTTAAAACCGTGCCCTATCGGTCCTTCAAGGGAAGTTCAGGAATAATTCAGGTTGAGCCTCGTATTCTAATCCTGGGCGGTGATGCAGCCAAATGTTTGTCCCAAAACGGATGTTTATGACCAAAGGAGTTGGGAAACACCGCGAGAAACTGACGAGTTTCGAGTTGGCGCTTCGCTCGGCGGGCATTGCTGCCTGTAATCTGGTTCGCGTATCGAGCATTTTCCCGCCCCGCTGCAAACTGGTTCCCCGCGCTGAGGGTGTGAAGGAGCTGAAGCCCGGCCAGGTATCCTTCGTGGTCATGAGCGAGAATTCCACGCGCGAGCCGCACCGCCTGATTGCCGCTTCCGTGGGAGTGGCAATTCCCACCGACCGCAACATGTTTGGCTACCTTTCCGAGCACCATTCCTTCGGCGAAACAGAGGAAGTGGCGGGCGACTACGCCGAGGAGCTTGCCGCAGAAATGCTGGCTACCACGCTGGGCGTGGAATTCGATCCTGACCGGAGCTGGGACGAAAAGAAGGAAATTTACCGGATCTCCAACCGGATCGTTCGAACCGCCAACATTACTCAATCCGCCGTTGGCGACAAACGGGGGCTTTGGACCACCGTGCTCGCCGCCTCCATCTTACTGGGCGTCGATGAGTAGGTTTTCTCTCCACGCCATCGTTCCAAGCGTTAAATGGACCATAAGTCGCCAATTGGCCTTGTACTGGGCGATTGCTCGCGGAATAACGAGGAATTTCTGAAATGCACCGGAAACAGATTTTGAGCCGGCCCACCCGGCCACTGACCATTGACAGCAAAAAGAGCGTCTCGGCGTTATTGGAAAAGATGGGCGGTATTTCCTTCCAGGGCCGCCAGCTTGGTATTGCCTACCAAATTTGGAAGGATATGTTGGGCGACCGGGTGATGATCATGATGGGCTTGGCCGGGGCGATGGTACCGGCAGGGATGCGCCGCCTGATCGTTTACATGATCAAGAACCGGCTGATTGACTGCCTGGTCTCGACCGGCGCCAACCTGTTCCACGACTTTTATGAGACCAAAGGGAACTATCATTACCAGAGCACTCCGGAAATGGACGACGTGGTGCTCCAAAAGAATCTTATCGACCGGATTTATGACACCCTGGCCGACGAGGCCAAGTTCCGCGAACATGATCTGGAAATTGGCAACTTCGCCGCCTCCCTCGACCCATCCCGGCCTTATACCACGCGCGAGTTTCTCTATCTGCTCGGCAAGGAACTTTCCAGGCGCACCAAGGAAGACGGCATTTTGACCGCCGCGGCCAAGGCCAACGTGCCCATTTATTGTCCCGCCATCGGCGATTCTTCCATCGGCATCGGCATTGCTGAGAACCGTCACCTGGGTAAGAATCAATTCAACTTTGACGTGATTGGCGACGTGCTGGAAACGGCGCATCTGGCAGCAGACTCTCCGGCTTCCGGGGTGATCTATTTCGGCGGGGGCACACCCAAAAACTTTACCAATCAGACGGAAGTGACGGCCTCCTTCATTCGCGACTCGCACAATGGCCACAAGTACGCCATGCAGATCATCACGGATTCTGCTCATTGGGGCGGGCTTTCCGGCTGCACTTTTGAGGAAGCGCAAAGCTGGGGCAAGATTGCCTACGACGCGAAGATGGTCACCTGCCACTGCGACTCCACCATTGCCATGCCCATGCTCATTAGCGCGCTTTCCGAACACGCCGGCCTGATTCGCAAGCGCAAAAAGCCGGTGTTTGAAATGGGCCGTGAATTGACGTTCAAGTTTCCCAAGTAGGGCGCCGCGATGCGCAATTACGGTGACGAGATCTCGCCCGGATTATTCACGAAGGTTTACTCGAGGACCGTCAGGGCACGGTTTTAACCGTGCCCTGACGGTCGCCTACTGGAAGTTCGTGAATAATCCGGGAAAGGTTCGGGTGAGGGGAAAATATGCAACTGCCTCTCATGGAGGGAAAATGCTGAAGAAATTGATCGCTATTGCTTCTTTCCTGTTGCTCGGAGCCTTGGGGCTTGCCGCCGCAAATCCCTCCGTCACTCTTTACGTTCACTGCGGCAAGCTGATCTACGATGCGACCCAATCACCGCTTTCACCCGGCGACGTCGTGATTGTGGACGGCAAGGTTCAAGCGGTTGGCAGCCATCTGGATGCGCCCGCCGGGGCACTCAAGCTGGATCTTTCCGCATACACGGTGTTGCCGGGATTTGTGGATGGCCACACTCACCTTTATACCGGCCCGAGGGGCGAGCATCCTTCCGATGCGCTGGCCGCCGTGCGCGCCTCGAAGGACGTTGCTTATGCGCTGCATGTGGGGGTCGTGGGCATGAGGATCCTGGGGACGGAGGGTTTTATCGACGCCGCCTTAGCCACCGCCATCGACGAAGGCGCCATTCCCGGTCCGCACCTCATCCCCGCCTGCCACGCCATTACCATTCCTGGCGGCCACGGCGATTTCATTGCCCTGCCACCCAGCATGCCGGAACATGAGTTTTATACTCCGCTCCATGGCTTTATCAATTCGCCCGCCGATGCCGAAGCCGCAGTTCACCTTCAAATCAAGTACGGCGCCAAAGTCATCAAAATCCTGGCGTCGGGCGGAGTGATGTCTCCGCTCGATTCGCCTTATGCCGAACAAGTCTCAGCCGAGGAAATGAAGGTGATCGTGGGAGAAGCCCACATGGACAATATGAAAGTGGCCGCTCACTGTGAGAACACCAAGACCATTCATGACGCGCTGATGGCGGGAGTCGATTCCATCGAGCATGGGGCCGGGCTCACATCCGAAGATGCCGACTTCATGAGGGAGCACGGTCGCGTGCTGGACCCCACCACCTACATCGTGGACAGCATTCTGGTTTACGGAGTGAAAGCCCACCTGCCGGATTACATTCTGCGCAAGGGCCGCGACCTGGCCGCCAAACAGTTTGCCGGGATGAAGATGGCCATGAGCCACGGCGTCACCATTGGCGCCGGGTCCGATATGAGCTATACGCCTCCCGAAGCTTGGGGCAAGAAGGGAGTTTTGAAAGGCACGGTGCTGGATGAGATCATTGACCTTGTCCATCACGGCATGACGCCGCAGCAGGCGCTGACCGCTGGTACCAAGAATACGGCAGCATTATTGGGTCTTGACCAGGTGGGCAGCATTGCGAAAGGGAAAGAGGGTGACCTGGTGGCCGTGCAGGGCGATCCGCTCTCAGATATTCACGCCATCAGCAACACTCAAGTCGTGGTTTTCAAGGGTAATGTGGTGGTGGACCACCGCAGCGGAAAATAAGTTGGGGCGGCCCTTGTAGCCGCCCGTTGCGGGCAGACACAACGGCCCAATTAGTCTCAATACTGTTCAGTTAGGGTAAACCTCATGATCTTGATGGCAGAAGCGTCGCGTGACCCCTCACCCAAGCCCTCTCCCCGCTTGCGGGGAGAGGGCTTGGGTGAGGGGCTCTGGTTTAACCGGGCGTCGCCGGCTTACGACCGTGTGCATAGGTCCTCTCTTGTGGTATGGTGCATTCATTATGAAAAAACCTGAAGCTTTATCGCGCCGTTCGTTTCTTACTTTGGCCGCGCTGGCGCCAGCCGGGGCGGCTCTGGCGGCCAAGCGGCATATTCCTGTTGGACTGGAACTCTTCTCGGTTCGCGACGGCCTGAAAAAGGACCCGATGGGAACTTTGCAGGGCGTCGCCAAAATGGGCTACCAGTGCGTTGAGTTCTTTGCGCCGTATTACGGCTGGACGCCAGACTACGCCAAGCAGGTCCGCAAGCAACTGGACAGTCTCAGCATCCGCTGTTACTCCACGCACAACAGTCCGGTTTCATTCAGCGCCGCCGGCATGGGCAAGGCCATTGCCCTAAACCAAATTCTGGGCTCGCGGTTCGTTGTCTTGGCCTATCCCGGTAACGTCAACACCCTGGACGGATGGAAACGCATTGCGGACTTGCTGAACAACGCCAATACCGTCCTGTCGCGGCACGGCATGCACGCCGGGTATCACAATCATGATGCGGAGTGGAAGCCGGTTGACGGGCAGAAGCCGATGGAAGTGCTGGCAGTCAACACCGATAAGTCCATCATGCTGCAACTTGACGTGGGCACCTGCGTCGCAGCCGGCAGCAATCCCGTCGCCTGGATCAACAGCCATCCCGGCAGGATCCGGTCACTGCACTTGAAAGACTGGTCCCCTCAGAAAGGCTATCGAGTGCTGTTTGGTCAAGGCGTGGCGCCCTGGAAGAAGATTTTTGCAGCAGCCGAAAGCCGTGGCGGCGTTGAATACTACCTGATTGAACAGGAAGGCAGCGATTATCCGGAGATGGAGACTGCCAGTCTTTGCCTGAAGGCTTATCGCAAGCTGCGCGCCTGAAGTGTCCCGGCCGGATTGTACACTATACACACGGTCGTAAGCCGGCGACGCTCGGTTCTGTCGTCGGTCTGTGACCGGCGGATTTCGCCGCTCCCTGTCAGGGCAAGCTCCGAGCGGCGCTACAGCAAACTGACCCACTACCCTCCGTTAGGTCAAATTGCTTTTCTCCAGCCACATCCTTCTGCTACCGTCGAAGCTTTGTTGAGCCATGCCTTCTACAACGAAAACCGATGGGAACTCCGGCTGGGCGCCACTCCGCCGGTCCCTTTTCCGGCGATGCTGGACCGCTTCACTGGTGTCGAATGTAGGCAGTTGGATGCAAGACACCGCCGGGACGTGGTTGATGACGGTCCTCACCGCCTCGCCGCTACGCATCGCTCTGATGCAGACCGCTGCGAGTCTTCCCGTGCTGCTGCTTGCGTTTCCTGCGGGGGCCACGGCCGATATTTTAGACCGGCGGCGTCTACTCATCTTTTGGCAAGCGTGGATGTTGGCCAGCGTTGCCCTCCTCAGCGCCCTAACTTTGGGGGGAGTCATTTCTCCGTGGACACTGCTGGCGCTCACGTTCCTACTGAACATTGGCGCTGCCATGAACAATCCCGCCTGGCAGGCCATTGTTCCCGAACTGGTTCCCCGCTCCGAATTGCCCGATGCGATCTCCATCAACAGCGCGGGCTTCAACCTGGCGCGGGCGGTGGGACCTGCGTTGGGCGGGCTGGCTGTTGCCGCTTTCGCGTCCGCCGGCAAAGGCGCAGGGATCGTGTTCTTGTTTAATTCCGTTTCGTTTGTCGCTGTCATCGCTGTCCTATACCAGTGGCGGCGCTCACCGCCATTCAAGAGCGCGCTGCCCGCAGAGCGGATGTCCGGGTCCATGCGCTCCGGCCTGCGTTATATCCGCCATGCTCCCGCGCTTCAGGCGGCCTTATGCCGGGCCTTCCTGTTTACCACCTTTGCCAGCGCCATCTGGGCTCTGCTTGCCGTTGTCGCTCAACAGGACCTGCATCAGGGAGCCCTGGCTTACGGCATCTTGAATGGATGTCTTGGCGCCGGCGCAGTCATCGGCGCATCCTTACTGCCAAGACTTCGGCAGAGGTTGTCAGCGGACCAGATTGTGGCGTGGTCAAGTCTGCTCTTCACAGGGTCGCTGGTGGTTCTGGCCCTGGTGCGCAGCGAGCCGGTGATCGTGGTCTGGCTGATTGCCGCCGGCTTTGCTTGGACCAGTACCACCTCAACTCTGAATGTTTCGGTTCAGTTGTCCGTTCCCGCCTGGGTTCAGGCCCGCGCTCTCGGCGCCTATCAAATGATCTTCTGGGGAGGTATGGCTTTGGGCAGTACGCTTTGGGGATTTTGGGCGGAACACTCTTCGACCTCAAAAGCATTGGTAGCGGCGGCAATCGGCTTGCTCTGTAGCCTGCCCTTGGCCCGCCGCTTCCCTCTGCTGCGTGGCATGCCGCCGGACCTTCGCCCCTACGAACTCAACCGGGCCGCTCCGCAGGTTGTGATTGAGCCTCATCCCGAAGACGGTCCGGTCTTGGTGACCATTGAGTACCAAATCCGCCAGGCCGATTACGGCCCTTTCACCCACGCCATGCACATTTTGCGAGGCATCCGGATGCGGGACGGCGCCATGCGTTGGGGAGTTTTTCGTGACGCAGTCCACCCGGAGCGTTTGGTTGAGACATTTGTGGTCGAGTCCTGGATCGAGTTCTTGCGCTCGCGCGAACGCATGACCCAGTCTGACCGTTCCATTCGGGATCATGTCTGGAGCTTCCACCAGGGCGATTCACCACCAGCCGTCTCTTACATGATTTACGCGGGCGAGACTAGCCAATAAGCTGCCGCCATAGCCGTGGTTTTCACGCAGACTCTTTAGCCGGATGCCGAAAAAAGGGAGTCCGTAATTCTGAATCTTTCAGCAGATTGCCAGCATTACTGTGTTAAGCCGGTTAGGAGCATCCCAGGGCAGGTCTTCAGCCCTGTTTGGCGAGATGGCCAGTTTCAGCGCATGGCTGGATCGCACCGGAAGGCCCACGAACAGGAAAGCGCCGTCCGTGGCCAGCGGTGGTGTCTCAGTTTGCTTGCTGTAGCGGCGCTCTATGAGCGCCGAACTTGTATCTTCAACGGTTTCCGGCGCTCATAGAGCGCCGCTACAGCAAACTGAGACACTACCTGGCCACCGCTTCGGTTGCGAAGCCTAAGAACTTCTGATATGCTCCCCGCAGACCAGCTATTCAACCGGACAGAGCGATTCACAATGAAATTCGTGATGCCTGCCATTCTCATTGCCTTGGGATTCGTTTATTCGAGTTCTCTTGCAGCACAGACGGCTCGATGCGATAGCCTCCGCACGGAACCGGGAAGTCCGCTGCATTACAAGAACCGTAACAACCGTTGTGAAGGGATGTATGTGGCGGACATCGCCACTAAGGTCATTGAGCTCGTATCGTTCACTCAAGGGGACTTGAGTTATGATCTGAAGCCCGGTGTCAAACTGCTAGTGTCTGCTGCTGACCACTCCAGCCCGCTAAATATTCGCGCCGTCGCGAAGCCGCCAGGCACTTACTACCGGATGGACGCGGTTCTGGGAGCGGGGTCAACGTTGACTTGGCCAGTCGATGATGTTCTTCTGCCGGAGGGCCTCAGCTCCGAGCGGATCGGAGTCTTTGGCTGGAAAGGCAACAGGAATGAAAAGACTTTTGTCCCGGTACAAGTGACTGTCCAGGGAAGCCGTGAATCCCATCCTCTTCATCCAGATGTATTCCTCTCCATTCGCCCGTCTTTCGACGCCGAGTTGGTCAGGTGGCGTTGGGCAGCGAAAAAGCAAGGCGTGTGCTCCATGTTTGGGGCATGGCATGACGCCACTCGCAGCATGGTAGACGCAGGCCAACCCGTGAAGTTCGCCTTGAATGACCTGAAAGGGCTGGTCTGCATTCAAGTCTTTGCCAAAGAGAGCGATAGCAACGAATGGGCTCCCATGCAGATTCAAGCCGAGTTGCACTAAAATGCGCCACCGCCTACGGAAAAAGCTCAAGGACGAAAACCAACGTCTGATCGATGAGGGCCTATCGGGTGCAATCTCCGGCTGTGAAACCGCAAGTTTAAAGGAAAATCTGGACCGCATCGAGGATTACTCCAAGCTCCTTTCCCTATCGGATTCCCGATGGGCCCACGACTGGATACCGGCCACCCTCGTCGCGGTATTGTGTTTATTCGGAGCATATTATCTTTGGCATAAAAAAGTTCCCCGCACGAATGTATCGCTTGTTGTAGAAACCCGGACCGTGCATGGCTACCTCGCAAAGGACTGGCGGATTCAGAGCCCTTTCCACTCGAAGGTGATGCACTTTGAGAATCTTTCGGCCATCCAGGACCCGAACTTGGGGCTTTCCATGGACAGCAGGGATGGGAACGCCTGGTTCCGGCTGGAAGGAGGTAATATTGAATTGCAGTCTCTCCACTTGGAAAAGGGCGCCCTGTTGGAAATTGTGGGGGTGGGAGATCAAGTCAGCCTGAGTGTCGGTTTGAAACCTCTTGATGGATCTGTGACCGTGACGGGCAAGGGAACCGTCACGGGAGGAACCAAACCTGGCGAAGTTTCCTTAAAGCGCAACTACGATCTCAAAGATCCCGAACTAGTGGAATTCTCGGTCAAGGATCCCCGCGCCGTCCAGTCGCGGCTCACCATTCATTCACCGGGCAACTGGTCCCTGGCGCCAGCCCCTTTCCGGAATGTTAGCTTCGTATATCAGGAAGACCAGGGAGGGATTGCAAGCGAACTCTCTTCTGGTATCCAGTCGGGATCTCTCCATTTCAATGACACATCATGGCCGGTAATGGACCTGGCTGAAAATGAACTTTTTGCAATTCATCAGACCCAGGACGCCCGGATTGAAGCTCGCAATGGCAGGCCCTCGATTCACATAACCTTGAATGGGTTTGTGAAGGATGTGACGGTCGGGGACTCTGAAACGGGGCGGAAACTTGCGCCCTCGTATCTGGAATACTATTTCAACAAGAAGACGCTGTCATTTTTCTGGGGGGCAATTTTATTTCTTTGGGGTGTTCTATGGGGAATTCGCAAAACCATCTTTCGGTGAAACGTCATCCGAGTCCTAAAACGTGGGGGATGGCTGCACTGGTGCCGCTGGTCCTTGGCGGGCTGCTTGCGCCAAGCCTCTCAGCGCGTCCAACGGATGAAATGGCGATGCGGCTCCGGCAGAACGTGGTGTTGATTTTTGCGGGCACTGCAGCGGCATCCCGCACTGGTTTTGGCTTCATCGTCGGCCAGCGCCAGGAGATGCTCTATCTAGTCACGGCGTGGCACGTCGTTTACGGAGACAGGAATGATCCCGACAAATCCCCGAAAATCAAGGTGGCCTTCTTTTCTGACCAAGGAGAGAAGCATGACGCTGAAATCCTTGGCAAGAACGATCATGTGCATGACTTAGCGGTCCTGCGGGTTCACGCTCCACCCGATTTCCATTGGACCCGGCAGTGCCTCGCTGGGCCGGATGAAGAGAAGTATGGCACAGCCGTACGGTTCGTGGGACGGAACACGGAATGGTTCGTTCCCCCCCTACCGGGCGCCATCGCCTCGGAGGTTCCTTCAACCGAATCCAAGCTTGAAGTGGACGGATTGCATTTGCAGCCGGGCTCTTCCGGCGGCCCCTTGGTGGCAGGCACGGGAATCGTCGGCATGATACAGAACGACGCTCCGGACAATGGGCTTGCCCTCACCATTGGCTTCATCAGGGATGCACTACGGGGATGGGATTATCCTTGGGATTTGGAGAACAGTCCGCCCGGTCAGGCGCCGCCTGCCGCTCACAAAACACAGGTGGGAACCACACCAGCCACGGGAACCATCCAGGTCGTTTATAATGGGGATGCTTACGGTTGTGTTCTTAACCTCAGCGTACAGGTCGGGCAGAAAAGGTTCATCCCGACATTCAATCCGTTTACCGTCCCGAACGTTCCGCTTGGAAATACGAAATATCAGATTGCTGGCACCATTACATGCCCAGTGGGAACTCCTCCTGCGGGAGTTTGCGTAGCGAGGGGATTTGGACCGATCGATATCGAAGACGGAGCACGATATTACTTTACCTGGAAGTCATATACCTATGCCAAGTGCGCCATCACTCTAACGAAGTATTGACGGTGGCCGGTGCTGGAGGAGCGCAAAGTCTTGCCTCTCAGCGGCTCTTCGGGCGTTGCTTGGAATCTTAGGAGTCGTTACCAAAATAGCCTGTCCATGTGGCAACTTACAAAGAATTGGGCAACGCAAAAGCGCTGCTTGCCTTGTCTGCCTCCTGCTGCTCATGACTTTCCAGGGTCAGGAAATTCCGAGCTACCCAACTCCACCCGGCTAGTGATGGCGATTCTCGGGACTTCGCAGGGAGTATTCTCGAATCTCCCCTGCGACCATCAATCGGTAATTGTGCAGTTTCGCTGCTGTAGCGGCGGTCTGCGACCGCCGAACTTCATTTCCCAAAAGTTTTTGGCGCTCATAAAGCGCCGCTACAGCGAACTGGTTAAATTGATTTTTCGCCTGCTTGTCCGCTAGAATCGAAACGGTTGACCGGGCAATGTGAATTGAAAAGGAGAATGCCTTGGCAAAGAAGTGGTTGAAGTACATGAGTGCGCTGGCGGGCCTGTTCTTCATATCTTTCGTAACCTATGCCGCGCAACAAAAGCGCGCCGCGCCGCGCCGCCTGCCGGAGAAATCGAGCCTTCAGGATACGGTTATTCAATTTATCCGCGAAAAGTTTGGTCTGCCGGATACCGTCAAGATGACTCCCGAACCGCTGGAGGCTTCGCCGGACCCCGAATTTTATCAAGGCGTCATCCAGGTTGACAATGGAAAGGGCATCAAACCTCAAGACATCAGCGTTTCAAAAAACGGGCGTTACGTGGCCCTGGGCCATCTTTATCCTCTGGGCGCTGATACCAACAGCGACATCATTCAAACCGTCCGCCAGGTCTTTCATGTTCCACCAGCAATGGTCCTGACCGTCGGCCCGTTCAAGCCTTCGAACATTCCTTCTTTTTACACCACCGCCGTCACCGGGGACACGAACGGCCACAAGCAAAGTACCAACTTTTTTGTCTCCAAGGACGAGCACTATCTTTTGCTCGGCGTTCTGTACACGGTCATGAGTCCCAGCGAAATCATGCGGATCATCAACACTCATAACCAGCCTTATTCGGGGGGAGCAGACGCTCCCGTGACCATCGTAGAATATGCGGACTTAGAGTGTCCAGCCTGCGCGCGCGCTCAGGCGTTCCTGGAGGGTCAATTGGTGCCAAAATATGGCAATAAGATCCGGTTGATTTACAAGGAATTTCCGCTGCCTATGCACGACTGGTCCCACCAAGCCGCTCTCGCCAATGAATGTGCTTACCAAATCCAGCCCTCCACATTCGCCAAGTACCGCACCCTGATTTTCTCGCACCAGACCGAGATCAACGTCGCCAATGTCCGGCAGAAGCTGCTGGATTATGGCGAGCAGGTGGGGCTGAACCGGATGAAACTGGCGGCTTGCATTGACTCCAATGCTTCATTGCCGAGGGTGGAGGCCGGCATGCGGGAAGGGACAAAGCTCGAGGTGGCCAGCACTCCGACTTTCTTTATCAATGGCAGGATGGTGGTGGGCCCCGGGGACCCGCAGACTTTTTACACCCTGATTGACGGAGACTTGCATCACAACAAGCAGGTTGCGCGGCGATGATTCAGAAGCAGAGACGAGAAACGAGTGATCAGAGACAAGACAGGAAAACATTAGGGTCGCATTCTTTCATCGCGATTAAAATCGCGCGGTACCGGTCTGCAATTAATAGCTTGTGAACAATCCAGCTTATAATTCGTCTCTTGTCTCTTATCACTTGCATCTCGTCACTTGTCACTCGGCACTGCTTTAGGAGTTGACCCACTTGAATAAGTTCATCATGAGATTTTCCCTTGCGGTGTGTGTCACCCTGATGCTGGCCCTGGGATCGATCGAGGCAGCCCAAGCCGCGCGGCCCGCGAACGCATCGCCTTCGGCCCAGGATCAGATCCGGCAGAAGATTTCGGATTACCTGCGCAAAAGATTCTCCGTCTCTGCCAGCTCCACCATCACGGTCGGTCCCTTTCAGCCCTCGATTTTCCCGGACTTTTACAAGACCGTCATCACGGTCAAGGAAGGCCAGCAGGTTGCTTCCCAGCATTTTTATGTATCGAAGGATGGAAAGTACTTGATCCAGGGCAACCTTTATACACTGGGGGCGGATCCTTTCAAGGAAGTTGAGCGCCAGATTTCAACCAAGGGAGCGCAGAGCATGGGGCCGGAGAATGCGCCCGTCACCATCGTGGAATACTCCGATCTGGAATGCCCGGTTTGCGCTCAAGCTCAGGAATTTATTGAAAAACAAGTTCTGCCCAAATACGGGAGCCAAGTGAGGGTGATTTACAAGGATTTTCCGCTGGTCAGCATTCATCATTGGGCGCTTCCAGCCGCCATGATCAACCAGTGTGCTTTTCAGTTGGATCCTGCGCGTTCACTGACTTTTCGCTCGCTTGTCTATCAGAACCAGCGCAATATCAAGGACGATTCGGCTACCAACCAACTGCTTGACTTTGCCCAGCAGGCCGGTCTGGACCGCGCCAAGATTTCTGCCTGCTTTAATGCCAAGACAACGGTTCCCATCGTTCAGAAGGAATTCGACGAAGGGCAAAGCCTGGGTGTCTCCACCACGCCAACGCTCTTTGTCAACGGCAAAATGGTGGCGGGAATTCCTCCAGCCGGCCAATTCTTCCCGATCGTGGACCAAGCGCTTGCCCGGGCCAAGGGCAAGGCTGCTGCCGGGAAATGACCGGCTAACAAAAAGAAAAAGCACAAGATCCAGTCTCCTGATCTCATCTCGTTCTGCCGATGATTAGGCGTTGGAGAAGAAATCAGCGATGAATAAAACACAGACGGAACTTCCCTGGGAACCTCACGCGGTCAATGCCAATAGATTGATCGAGGAAGAGAAAGGTGAGGGAGGCGCTGCGGTGTTGCAGGAGAAGCCGGGCTCCCGGACCACTTCGCGCAGGCAATCGCTCGAAACGGAAGACCTCGAACGCCAGCTCCGGTCGCTCGATGGCCGTGACATGCACCTGGGATCGATGGGGCTGCTGGTGACGCTGGTGGTGGCGGCGGGCTTCCTGGCCCTGATCCTGCCCAACCTGATGTGGGGATTGGGGACACTGCGTGTGGACGGACGCTACCTACCGCAGCTTTTCTTCGGCTTCTTTGTCATGATCGTACTTTTCAATATCTATGGGCTTGATCGCAAACGAAACCTGCAGCGGACTCGCGATGAATTGGTGAGGCAATTGGTCCGGAACCAAACGGCGGAAATGCTTTCTTTCTTTGACCCTCTGACTGACATTCTGAACCGCCGCTCCATGGATGAAATCATCGCTCGCGAAGTGAACCGCGCGGCAAGGCACGGAACGCCGCTGACGTTCGTGATGATTGACGTGGATCGCTTCAAGTCCGTCAACACCCGCTTTGGCCACCTGGTGGGAGACCGGGTGTTGAATGAAATTGCCCACCTCTTGAAACGTACCTTCCGTAATTCCGATTACATCATCCGTTACGGAGGCGACGAGTTCCTGGTGGTGATGACTGATACTCGAGAAGACCAAGCGGAGCGCGCCATCGAGAGACTGCAAGGAGAAGTCCAGCAATGGAACGCCTCCGATTCCCTTCCGGGATATGTCATGGGACTGAGCTGTGGAGTGTCGCCTTACCAAGCGGGCGCCGACGTGGAAAAGCTCATCGGAATCGCCGATGTCAACATGTACGCGGATAAGAATTGCCACATGAAGGCTGCTAATTCGTAGCCATCGCCCCTCTGAAAAATCTTCGACACCGGTAGCACCCGGCTAGGGATATTTTTTGCAGTTCGTCCCTTGCGCCTTTCGCGCATCCCTTCCAACTTTGCTGTGCCCTCGCGCCTGCCGGAGCAGCGCGTTCGCGGAGGGAGTATAATTGGTATTTTGCGCGAGCGTCGGTGCAGTCTCTATCAGGGTGCCCGCCGGATTCGCCAAACCCCAGGGAACGCGGAGCGCATTCTTGAGCGATCACAAAGAGGATTGCCCCCGGGAACCGGTATTGACTGAACCTTGCGGCCAAGAAATGGCCCTGGCAAACGGCGGTTTGGCCGCAGAGGCCGCCTTGGGAGTTGCCACGCCCGTGGACGAACTCTCTTCCGTGAACGGTGAGTTCTTTCATCCCCGCAGCCGTCACCCGGAGCAGGAGGCGATCGTCATCCGGGGCGCACGGTCTCACAATTTGAAAGGTGTCGACGCAGAAATTCCTCACAACTGTATAACGGTGATTACCGGAGTTTCCGGGTCAGGCAAATCAAGCCTGGCGTTTGACACGGTTTATGCCGAGGGCCAGCGTCGCTATGTGGAATCGCTATCCGCCTATGCGCGCCAATTCCTGGAGCGCATGGAAAAGCCCGAAGTAGATGAAATCACGGGAATCGCCCCGGCGGTCGCCATCCGCCAGAAAAACACCACCCGGAATCCACGCTCCACCGTGGCAACCGCCACCGAAATCTACGACTATCTTCGCCTGCTCTTCGCAAGGGTGGGCACGACAATCTGCTGGAATTGCGGTGAGGTGGTGAGACGAAATAACGTTGACGAGATTGCGGACCGCGTCCTGGCGCTGGAGTCCGGCCTCCGTTTCTATGTGCTTTTCCGGTTAAATCCCGCGCCGAAGGGTCCGGATTCAGGACTGGAAAGCGGAGTGGCGGCGGAACCCGGCGATCCCGGGCGCAGGAAGAAAAGCCCGGCTGCAAAGGGCCGGAAGCGGCCAGCGGCTCAGGCGGCTTCCGAGCCAGCACCCTTGTCTTATACCGGTCTGGATGATGCCCTGAAGTCCCATCTCTTCTCCTTGCGGCAGCAGGGCTTCAACCGGCTTTATCAGAACGGGCAAGTGTTCGAGTTCTCCGTTCCGGAATCCCTGCTCGGCATCGACTTCTCGGCGCCCGTTTATGTGTTGGTGGATCGGCTGGCCGTTTCTCCCGGCATCCGCCAGAGGCTGATCGACTCGGTCGAATTGGGCTTCCGCGAGGGCGGTGAGATTATCCTGGAATTCTTCAATCCGGAGCCCGCAGGGGCGGATTCTTCACCTGGACGGTGGGTGTTCAACGAGCGATTCGAATGCAAGCGTTGCCGCATCCTTTATCAGGAACCCGAGCCTGCGCTTTTCTCGTTCAATAACCCGTTCGGCGCTTGCCCCCGTTGCCAGGGCTTTGGAAACACCGTGGATTTTGACCTGAACCTGGTGATTCCGGACAAGAGCAAGACTTTGGCGGAAGGCGCCGTCGAGCCTTGGACCAAGCCCCGCTACCGCATGCCTTTCCTTGAGATGAAACGCGCCGCCCGCGCTCAGGGAATTCCGCTGGACGTTCCATATTACCGCTTGACGGCGGAGCAGCGGCGGTGGGTGATTGAGGGTGGCAAGGGTTTTGGCGGCATTCGCGGCTTCTATGACTATCTCGAACGGAAGAAGTACAAACTTCACGTCCGCGTCTTCCTCAGCCGCTATCGTGGCTACACCCTTTGCCCGGATTGCCAAGGGGGCCGCCTACGCCGCGAAGCTCTCAACGTGCGGATTGAGGGCAAGACCATCACCGAAGTTTGCCGGATGTCGATTCAGGAAGCGTACCACTTCCTCAACCATCTGCAATTTTCGCCCGCACAGGAAGCCGTTGCGGGCAAGGTGCTGGAGGAGATTCATTCCCGCCTGCGATACTTGAACGCGACGGGTCTCGAATACCTGACTCTGGACCGTCTGGCGTCCACACTCTCCGGTGGCGAATCCCAGCGCATCCAGCTTGCCACGTCGCTCGGCTCGAATCTGGTGGGAGCGCTTTACGTTCTCGATGAGCCCTCCATCGGCCTGCATCCCCGCGACACGGGCCGGCTGATTGAAATTCTTAAGCGGCTTCGCGGCATCGGCAACACCATCCTGGTGGTTGAGCACGACCCGGAGATGATGCGCAATGCTGACAAGATTTTGGACATGGGACCGGGAGCGGGAGAGCATGGCGGTCGGTTGATCTATTCTGGCGGTCTCGAGGGTTTGCTTTTGAACTCCCAATCTTTGACAGGCCGCTACCTTTCGGGAAGCCTCGAAATTCCTATTCCTGCCCTTCGCCATAAACCGCACAAGGGCTGGCTGCGCGTCCTGGGAGCGCGGCAACATAACCTGAAGTCCATTGACGTTCGAATCCCCCTTGGCGTCATGACCGCTGTCAGCGGGGTCTCCGGCTCCGGCAAGTCCACCCTGATTCACGACGTCCTCTACAACGCCCTGATGTCCCGGCGGGGAATTCCGACGCCGCGCGCTGAATATAACGCGATCGAAGGGGATGAAAAGCTCGGCCAGATTGTCCTGGTGGATCAGTCGCCGCTCGGCCGCACCCCTCGTTCGAATCCGGTGACCTATATCAAAGCCTTCGATTCCATTCGGGAGCTTTTTGCAGCGACACCCGAGTCCCGCCGCCATGGCTACACTGCGGGCCACTTCTCATTCAACATTCCGGGTGGCCGCTGCGAGACCTGCCAGGGCGACGGCACGGTAAAAGTGGAAATGCAGTTCCTGGCGGATGTGGAACTGGTGTGCGAGGAATGCGGAGGGCGCCGGTTCAAGCCCTCCATCCTGGAAGTTCGCTACCAAGGCAAGAACATTCACGACGTTCTGCAAATGACCGTCCGCGAAGCGCTCACTTTCTTTGCGGGCTCGCCTAAAGTGACGGGTAGGTTTCGCGTGCTGGAAGAGGTGGGCCTGGGCTACTTGCGGCTCGGCCAATCCGCGACCACGCTTTCCGGAGGTGAGGCGCAGCGCGTGCGCTTGGCGGCCCATCTGGCCATGCAGACCGCAGAGCGGGCGCTTTTCATTTTTGACGAACCCACTACAGGTCTCCACTTCGATGACATCAACAAACTGCTGGCGGCCTTCCGCAAGCTCATTGAATCTGGCGGCACGGTTTTGATCATTGAGCACAATCTTGACGTACTAAAGTCCGCCGATTGGATCATTGACCTGGGTCCGGAGGGCGGTGAGTCCGGCGGGTATTTGGTGGCTTCTGGCCCACCCGAGGAGATTGCAAGGAATCCGGCATCCCACACGGGCCGGTTTCTGGCCCAGATTTTGAGCGGCAGGTTGGACGCGGCCGCCATCGCGGCGGAAACTGAAACCCATTGTGTTCCGGCTACCCGGCGAGAACCTGGTAACGCCGGTACAAGTTGAGGACGGAATTTACTCGATCAGCCATGGAAAATCCTTTGCCGGGCAAAGTGCGGAAATTAAGATGGCGCACGAATGGTGATTTGTACCCCAGATGCGAATATTCCAACCGCCCGCATCGGGAATCAAAATGGATGGGCCACCCGCTGGCGGCGGAGATTCTGGCCTCCGGAACACGGCGTTCGATGTTCCGGCTGGGGCAAATCCTGGTTGCCGCCGCGCTGGCAGCTTCCCCGTCTTTTGCTGCGAAGCCACAGCCCCAAACCGCATCCAGCGCCTCCCATACTCAGCAAGCCCCATTGAAATCCTCGCCCGAGGAGCTTTTCAAAGCCGCCCAGCAGTCGCTGAGCCGGAAGGATTACGCCGGTGCTGTGACGGATTTCAAGGAGCTTCTGAAAACCGCGCCGGACACAGCCGTTATCTGGTTCAATCTCGGTTATGCCTACACGGGCTTGCACCAATACCAGAAGGCAATCAAAGCATATCAAAGGACGGTGACCCTGAAGCCGGATCTGTTTGAGGCGCGCCTGAATCTCGGCATCCTGCTGGTGGACCTCAAGCAGCCGGACCAGGCCCTCGAGCAGATCCAAAAGGCCGAGAGCCTCAAGCCGGGCGACCCCAAAGTCCATTTATTCGCAGGCCAGGCTCTGATGCTCCAGGGCAAGCCAGCAGATGCTGAAAAGGAATTCCAGGAAGCTTTGAATCTGAACCCTCGTCTGGCGGTGGCTGAGTTTAGTCTTGGCCAGCTTTATCTTTCTGAAAAGCGGTTTGCGGACGCCAACAATGCCCTTGGCAAAGCGGCAGCGCTAAATCCTTCTCTGCCGGGTCTCCGGCTCGATATGGCGCTGGCGCTCGAGGGTCTGAACCAGCCGGGCCAGGCCGCTGCCGACCTTGAACAATATCTTGCTCAGAATCCGGAAGACAATCAAGCCCGCTTCCGGCTTGCCCGAATTGAAATGCAGCAGGGAAATAACCAGAAAGCTCTGGATAACCTTCTCCTGGTTTTGAAATCGGATCCGGGTTTCCCTGGCCTCGATGCGCGGCTGGGTGATGCCTATGCGTTGCTCAAAAAGTTTCCGGAGTCCGAGAAATTTTACCGTCAGGCTTTGGCCACGATGTCCAACCAACCGGACTTGCACCGCGCCCTGGGCCAAACGTTGATGGAAGAACAAAAGTTTCCAGAAGCTGAAACGGAATTCCGCGCCGCGTTGAAGTTGGATCCGCACAATCTGGAAGCCGCCAAGGGTTTAGCTGGAAGCGTCTATTTTGAAAAGCGGTATGAGGATGCCATTCCAGTCTTTGAAGCAATCCTGAAAATACCCAATTCTCCGGTGGGCGACTACTTTTTTCTTGCCACCTGTTTCGATCATCTTCATGCTTTGCCTCAAGCACTGGCCGCTTACCAGCGATTCCTCCAGCTTACCCCGGACAAGTCCTCTGATCAGGCGTGGCAAGCCGAGCAGCGCATCAAGCTCATCCATCATGAGCTTCACAAGTGATGCCATCCTGAACTGAACCTGGCCAGGAGCGGCGCGAGACCCGAATGGGTGGCAGGCGGGCCATAGTTTTCGCTTTCAGGTAGTTATGGATCAAGCTGGTATAATAGGAAATAAGTGGAGTGACCATGAAGCGGCGCATCCCAATTACGACCGTCGCGACGTTGGTAGCTTGCGCCACGTTTTGCGCTCCTCTCCGGGCTCGCCGCGCGCCCACTGAAGCTGCGCTCCTGGGCCGGATCCAGAGGGAACGGAATCCGATTAAGAAGGCCAAGCTGGAAGTCCGTTTGGCGAATGTGAAGCTGAAGGAAGCCATTTCCGCCTATGATGGGCAAAAACTTAATCAGGGCGCAAGTCTACTGAAGGATTACTTGAGCGACGCCGAAGAGGCTTGGCACACTCTGAAGGCTACGGGACGCGATGCAGCCAAAAAGCCTCAAGGCTACATGGACCTGGAGATCTCATTACGAGAGGACATGCGTGAACTTACGGAGGCTCGGCGCCGGACCTATTACACCAACCGTGGTCCGATCGATGAGGCACGAAATCAGACCGGCAACCTTCATACGAAGGTGTTGTCAGCCTTGTTTCCCGGCCTGAACGGGAATCCGCCAAACTCGAAACCTGTGCACAGCCTGACCTCGGGGCCAGGGAAGGTTCACCCGTGAAACAGCTTGGAGTTGTCCTGGCTTTCGGATTGTTTTCCGTGGCATGGTCAGGCCGGCAATTGCGAGCCCAGTTGCCGGACCGGGCTGTGCTCTCCGGGGCCGAGGTGGATCGCCTGCGTGATGCGCAAGACCCCGGAGAACGGATTAAAGTTTATTTGGACCTTGAGCAAGCCCGCTTGACTCTGTTCGATGATTTTCGCAAGCGGGCGCCCAACCCGGAATACGACGTGGGTGGCTATCTCAGCAAGGTCCTGGAACAGTACGTCAAACTCGATGATGAGATGAAGGACTGGATTGACTTGCAATTCAGGCACGATGGGGACATGCGGAAAGGCCTGAAGGTCCTTGTCGAAGAGGCGCCCAAGCAGCTTGAGGAGCTTCAACACGCACAAGGGGACCGTGATCCCTATTCCACGCAATATTCCAGTTCCCTGCGGGACGCCATCGCCGACATGCAGGACACCATCGAAGGTGGCACCAAGGCGCTGAGCCTGCAGAATAAGAAGTTCGGGGAGTTGAAGCGCGATGAAAAGCAGACCGTCCAGGAGTCCAAGCAGATGGTGAAAGAAGAAAAGAAGCGCATGAAGGAGGAGAAAAAACTTCGAAAGAAAGAACAGAAAAAGGCTCCGCCTGAAGACGACAACGATTAACGGTTCGATGAATCCGGCGGCTCGTTTGGAAGGGTCATTCAGAGGATCTGGAGGCGGTGAAGAATTACCAGAATGAAGAAATCCTCGAGATCCGTAACGAGGAGTCGCCAGGCCGCTTTTCCTGTGTTCTCTTTGACCTGTTACGTTTGCTTGCCCATCGCTGGTTTCAGGGTTTCGGTTGCCTTTGAATCTTCCACCGATGCTTCCATCTCCCCCAACTGCGAAGCGATTGCAACTAACCTTGGCATTTGATTCTCCGCCCAAGCCGGAGGAGGTTTTTGCGCAAGTGTTCCGCCGCCTGGGTTTCAAATACCCGGTCAATACTTTCACGATTGCTTTTCACCCTTATGCTAACTTGCGCAACACCATCCGGCTTAGGAATCAGGGAATTCAAGCCCGTCTTTCCGATGTCGCGGCCAGCGCGCCCGCCATCGTATTGGAGGCATTGGCAGAAGTCTTGCTCGCCTCACTTTTCCGCCGCAAACCCTCCCGCGAGGCGCGGGAGTGCTACATGGCCTGGACCTTCGATCCCCAGGTTCGCGAACGGGTCGACGCCAACCGGCGGACACGCGGCTTTAAACTCATGCGGCCTCCCCAAGGCCAGTATTACAATCTGGAAGAGATATTCCACCGGCTCAACCGCGATCATTTTCAGGGTCGCCTGCGGCTGCCCCGGTTGGGATGGAGCGCAGAGGCATCTCTGACTTTGCTCGGCCACCACGATTCGGCGCACGGCACGATTACCATCAGCCGGATGTTGGATTCGTCTTCGGTGCCTTTGGACGTGGTGGAATATCTCGTCTACCATGAGATGCTCCATATCGTTTATCCTGTGCAACGCAGGGGTCACCGGCGAGTCATCCACACCCGGGAGTTTCAAGAGGCGGAGCGGCGATTCCCGAACTACCGTCCCGTGCAGCAGACGTTGAAATCCATCGTCAAACGGTCCCATCGGCAGGAGAAGCGGCTGGTGCGGCCCAACAGGAGGCGAGTACGACATGTGCCGGCGGCTTTCTCCCATTAGTAAGAACTGGCCTTTTTTACTGAAGGCTGACGGCTGAATGCTTCCTGTGATTCTCCGCTGCGGGCGGGATCACAGGATCTTCATTTGTTCTGAGGACTCCTATGACCAAGCAGGAAAGCGAAAAGTTGCTCGAAGCCCTTCGGGATAATTACCGCCGCGAGCGGGAAGGCGAAGCCCTTTACCGTCATCTTGCAGCGGCAGAAAAGGAGGCTGCCAAGCAAACCCTCTTGTTGAGACTCTCCGAGGCGGAAGGGCGCCATGCGGAACGCTGGGCGCAGAAGATGCAAGAACTGGGAGCCGAGCCGCCCGCTGCCCACCTGAATTTCGGAGCGCGCTGGCGGCTGCGCTTGGCGCGATGGGTGGGCGCCGAGGCTACCATTCGCAAGCAGGAAGCCAATGAAGATCGTGACATCGGCATTTACCGGCAGCAGCGTGAAACCTTCGAGGCGGAAGTAGGAGATATCCTCCGCGAGGTGCAGGAGGACGAGCAGAAGCACCGCAAGTTTCTCCGCGAGTTGGAGCAGAAAACTGGCCCCCGGACGGCGCTCGAGTCTATTCTGGGCCGCGAGCAATGGCACCGCACCGGACACAGTTGGGTGGGCGATGCCATCTATGGCGCCAACGATGGCTTGGGCGCCGTATTTGGTTTAGTCTCCGGCGTGGCCGGCTACACGTCCATCGCTCACTGGGTCCTAGTCTCCGGCCTGGCGGGAACCATCGCCAGCGCGCTCTCCATGGCGGCCGGAGCTTATCTCGCCGCAAAATCACAAGGGGAACTTTCCCAAGCCGAGATCGCCCGCGAAGAGGAGGAATTCCAGGAAAACCCGGCAGAAGAGCGGGAGGAATTGGAGTTGATTTACCAGCTTAAAGGGTTCACCTCTGAAGAGGCGAAGATGCTGGTTGACCGCCTGGCGGAACGGCCCGAGCAATTCATGAAGGCGATGGCCAGCGAAGAGCTTGGCATCAGCGAAATGAACGCCCCAAGCCCCGGCCGCGCCGCGGTTTCCTCTGGTATCTCCACCGTGTTGGGCGCCATCATTCCCGTGCTTCCATTCTTCTGGCTGGACGGCATCACCGCCATCATGGTGGCGGCCGCCGTCAGCTTGGCTGCCCATTTCCTGGTGGGCGCCGGAAAGAGCCTGATGACCATTCGAAGCTGGTGGGCCAGCGGATTTGAAATGATGGCGGTGGGCGCGGTCGAGGGCGTTGTAACCTACGGATTGGGTCTCGCAGCGGCCAAGCTGCTGTGAGAAAAGTTTTGGGGGACGAGACCAAAGGGTATTGAACACTTTACTCACTGCAGAATTTTGCGAGTGCGCAAGAAATCAGCTCATCGCTATGGGAGCCATCGAATCATGCCCTTCGTCAAGTACAAGACTGCTGCCTTCCTTCTCTTGATCGCCGCAACCCTGCTTGCTCCATCTGTTTTGGCGTTTCCGGCGCTTACCGTTACTTCTCCGGACGGAAACCTATCCATCAGTTTTCAACTGAAGGCCAATGGGACGCCTTACAAGCCGGGCATGCGGCCTTATTACTCCGTCAGCTTCAAGAAGGCCGAAATCCTTGCGGACTCGCCCCTGGGCTTGAATTTTCTGGGTGCGGCGCCGCTGGAAACCAACTTAACCATCACCGGCTCAAGCATGAATACCCAGGATGGCTTCTGGCAGAATCCCTTTGGCCAACGCCACAATGTTCGCGACCATTACAACCAGCTTACCGTCTCGCTAATTGAAGCAAGCGCCCCGCACCGGCGCCTCAACATCATCTTTCGCGCCTATGATGAGGGCGTGGCCTTCCGTTACGTCTTACCTAATCAACCCGCAATCCAAAAGTTTACACTTTCCTCCGAGAACACGGGGTTCTACTTCACCCACGCCGCCACGGTCTTTGCGTTGGATCTTGGCAGCTTTACCACCCCCTACGAAAGCGAGTTCAGGCAAGAGGGTATTGACGAAATTAAACCTGACTCGATCATCGGCTTGCCCTTGCTCCTCCATCTTTCAAACGGCCCCTGGGCTGCGCTGCTTGAGGCGGACTTGACGGACTATGCCGGCATGTATGTGGGCGGCGCCGCCGGTGTGTCCAATGGCCTCGCCAGCAAGCTCTCTCCGCTTCCGAATCACCCGGGCGTGGCCGTCATTGCTTCGACCCCGAAGGCCACGCCTTGGCGGGTGATTATGGTGAACTTCCGGCCGGGCGGCCTCATCGAATCGAGTGACTTGATTCTGAACCTGAGCCAGCCCTCGGTGCTGAAGGACACTTCCTGGATTGAGCCCGGTAAGTCAGCGTGGGACTGGTGGTCCGGCGATTACGATACGGGCGTCAGCTTCAAGCCCGGCATGAACACACCCACCATCGAGCATTATATCGATTTCGCTTCTGCACATGGGCTTCAGTACATGTTGATCGATGCCGGCTGGTCACCTAAGGATGACATTCTTCACTGGGTTCCGGCTGTCAATCTTCCCGAAATCCTGAAGTATGCCGGTACGAAACATGTGAAAATTCTGCTGTGGATGCACTGGACCAATGTCAAAAAGCAGATCGACCAGGCATTTCCGCTCTTTGAGAAATGGGGCGTTGCGGGCGTAAAGATCGACTTCATGAACCGCGACGACCAGGAGATGGTGAATTTCTACGAGGAGATGGTGCGCAAAGCCGCCGCGCATCATCTGGTTGTGGATCTCCACGGCGCTTTCAAACCCACCGGGCTTCGCCGGACTTACCCGAACCTGCTCACCCGCGAAGGCGTAATGGGCATGGAATACAGCAAATGGTCGCGGCGCACCAACCCGGTGCATGACGTGACGCTTCCCTTCACCCGCATGTTGGCCGGCCCGTTTGACTACACCCCCGGCTGCTTTAACAACGCCACCCAGTCCCAGTTTGTGCCGCGCCAGGTGAATCCCATGTGCCAGGGCACGCGCGCCCATCAACTGGCGATGTATGCCGTCTTCTTCAGCCCGCTCGCCATGCTTGCTGACTATCCTGAAGACTATGACAATCACACGGGCATGGAGTTTCTGGAACGCGTTCCGACCGTCTGGGATCAGACCAAAGTCTTGAACGGCGAGCCCGCTGAATACATTACCATCGCCCGCCGCAGCAACACGACCTGGTACCTGGGAAGCATGACGAATTGGATGCCGCGTAATTTTACTCTTCCGCTCAATTTTCTTGGCCAGGGACAATATCTGGAGGAAGTGTTCGCCGATGGGCCGGATGCTGCTGAAAATCCGAAGAGCGTCATATACAACAAGAAGTGGGTGAAGTCCACAGACACCTTAGGGCTTCACCTGGCTCCGGGTGGCGGCGCCGCAGTGATTTTTACGCTTGCGCCAGGAGCCAAACTTCCATAGCCTGCGTCATTCTGGGGCAGCGCAAAGGCTACATATGAACCACCGGGCGGCGCACCCCACTTTCCTCCCCCGGCGGCAATCACCACGAATTGCCGTCCGTTCACCTCGTAGGTGGCGGGGGTGGCGTTGCCGGCAGCGGGCAGCGCCGCCTCCCACAGCAACCTCCCCGTCGCTTTGTCGAAGGCGTGGAACTTCCGGTCGCGAACCGTTGCGCCGATAAAGACCAATCCACCGGCGGTCACCAGCGGGCCGCCGTAGTTTTCGCTACCCGTGTTGCGCAGCCCTTTCGCGACAAGCTCCGGATATTCTCCGAAAGGAATCTTCCAGACAAATTTCCCGGTATTCAAGTCGATGGCGTTCAGTGTTCCCCACGGAGGTTTTACGGCGGGATAACCATCCGGGTCCAGAAACTTGTTATAACCGTCCATCGAATACCTAAGCGGGTGGAACAGCGGCTGGCCTCTTCCGATTTTGACGTCGGAGTTCTGGCCGGTCGCCAAGAAATCCGCCAGCGCCTGAACCGCATGGTTCCCAAGATTGGAAAATGCCGGCATGCGCCCGCGCCCTCCGCGGATGACGTTCACGATTTGCGATTCTGAAAGTCTCTCCCGGATTCCGGTGAGCGCTGGAAACTCCGGTGGACTTCCTTTCATGTCCGCGAGGTGGCAACCAGCGCAATTCGCCCGGTAGAGTTGTCTCGCCGTGGTATCGGCTTGGACCTTTGGACGCGGGACCAGCCGCAAAATCCAGGCCATCTCATTCGAGTTTACGTAGAGAATTCCGGTCTTCGGATCAAAGGCCGGGCCTCCCCATTCGCCGCCGCCGTCAAACCCGGGGAAGATGACCGTTCCCCGCAAGCTGGGCGGAGTGAACTGGCCGCCGCTAGTTAATTTTCCGAGTTCTTGAAGAACCGCCCTGTGCGCTGCGGGCGTGCGAACCGTCGCCAAATCCGGTGTGAATTGCTGGCGCGCAAAAGGCGGCGGCAACAGCGGGAATGGTTGAGTTTTCGCCAGCCGCTCGCCCTCGACATTGGAAGCGGCCACTCTGCGGTATTTGATGGGAAAGAGCGGCTGGCCGGTCACGCGGTTGAAGACGAAGACGAAACCGGACTTGGTGATCTGGGCGACGGCATCGATGGGATGGCCATCCCTCATGATGGTCACCAGCGCGGGTGCAGCGGGAAAATCGCGGTCCCACACATCGTGCCTCACACCCTGGAAGTACCACACGAGTTTTCCGGTCTCCGCCTGAAGAGCCAGCAGGCAATTCGCATAAAGGTCATCTCCCCGGCGGTTGGCGCCGTAGAAATCAAATGCCGCGGAGCCGGTCGCAGCAAACACCAGACCGCGCTTTTCGTCCACGCTCATTCCAGCCCAATCGTTCGCGCCGCCAATGTACTTCCAAGTGTTCTTCGGCCAGGTGTGATAACCCGGCTCGCCGGGATGAGGAATGGTGTGAAACACCCAACGGATTTGTCCGGTTCGAACATCGTAGGCGCGAATGTCTCCTGGCGACGCGGGCAGATCCTCGGCGACAATGCTGCCCATGATTAAGAGATTTTTATAAATCACGCCGGGACTGGTGGCGGACACCGATTGCTGATCCGGATCACGGCCCAAGCCCTGGCGCAGGTCTACCCTTCCTCCGCTACCAAAGCTTTGAACAAGCTTGCCCATATGCGCATTGATCGAATAAAGATATTTCCCGGCCACGAAAAAAATCCGCCGGTCGGGGCCGCTTTCCCAGAAAGTCACGCCGCGATTGCGAAGCTTGGTTTTGACCGGCTGGCCCTGGTTCGGGTCAAAATTCCACTTCAGTCTTCCCGTGGCGGCATCGAGCGCAATCAGCCGCAGCTTCGGCGTGGTGGCGTAGAGGACGCCGTGCACGATGACCGGATTGCATTCCATTTCGGATTCGGGGAATTCGTCGCCCGAGTCGAATCTCCACGCTACTTTCAACTGACGGACGTTTGAGAGATTGATCTGCCGAAGGGAGGAATAATGAATGTTATCCGGCGCACCCCCGTAGACTCTCCAGGTTTGATAGGCTGCTTGGGGTGGGAGCTGCTGGCCAAATGCGAGCCGGGAAGTAAATGCGATTGTCAGTGGCAAGAAAAATCTGAGGCCGAATCCGTGGGAAATGCGTCTCATTTTAGATCGGAGCATGGAAGGATGGCCAACAGCATCAGCCACACCCGTGGCCGGGAACCCGGAACGGGTGAAACCCGGCAGATTGTGGAAGCGCCCATCCCCAAGGAAAGCTGATGACAGCCGCTCTATGGTTTCGAATTTATTTGAGTCCGGAAAGCATGCGCGAAGGATCTGTGAAGTAAGCATCGTTCACAGTATCCAGAATCTGCACGTTTCCCATGTTGATGGTTGCTGTGCCGTCACTTGAAATATGATTTTTGGCTAGCTTCACGCCCTGGTAGTCACCGTACTGCCAAGTCCAAGCGCCTTTCTCATGGCTTTGCAGAGTGTATTCCCAATAAGTCATCAAATGCGATTTCCGGGAGACGTAAGCGTGGTACATGTCGCCGGGCGTCAGACCGACGTGATTGAACGTCAGCTCGATCACATCAAAAGTTTCCGCACCCCGTTTTTTCGGGCCGAGATACTTCAGGTTTACTCCGGTCGCTTGCCACTTCCAGGGCATGCAAAGCCACCAAGTGTCATTAATGTAGGATGCATAGGCGTCGTCCACGGCCTTTTGCGCTGCCGCTCCTTCCAGCTTTTGGCCATTCCGGTAGGCCTCGCCCTGTTTATTGGTTTGATACCCCTCGATCGTAAATAACACCACCCCGTGTTTGCCGCCGGGCAGAGCGCGTTCCAGCCTGTAGCGGCCCGCTTTGCGGTCCCAAAGATGGAAGTTATCCTCCACCACTTTCCCTTTGACGCGGACTTTGAATTCGAAGCGCACAAAATGCACGGCGTTCCAAGCAGCCTCTCCACCCAGGGCCTTCATCATCGTGTTGTCAATGGCCACGGCTTCCGGATCACGCGATTCGTTGGCGGCCGCCACAGGATGGGCGCTCAGGCATAACAGCACCACAGCCAGAAGGATCATTCCGGTGACGACCGCTTTTCTTTTGAGCATCTTCTCACCTCCGGTTGTGTGTTTGAGGGCTGGATGCGCAGACCCAGTCTGAGCTGCGCGGCCCCTTATCAAGCTGTTAAGCATGACATGCATCGAGGGAAATGGGTAGCGGTCTTAGTGCTTCCGGACTTTGGCCCTTGTTGGGGTGGCCTGGTGAACCGGCGCTTGGGTCAATCGCAGAATCGTCGCTGCGGCCATGAACCTTGCAGCATCGCTTTTATCATCGAGCATTCCCTCAAGCT
This sequence comes from uncultured Acidobacteriota bacterium, assembly GCA_937900045.1. Lineage (GTDB taxonomy): Bacteria > Acidobacteriota > Terriglobia > UBA7540 > UBA7540 > CALCEB01. The sequence continues at coordinate 40,549 of CALCEB010000202.1, read as the reverse complement.
TCTGCAGGGCATGCCGGTCACTCCGGTCACCCAGAGCCCGGGCTGCAGCCGCTCGCACACCTCCGTTCTTGTCGTCCAAGGCGTCTTCGAGTTCGACCAAAGATTTTGGACTTCGGTCCTTGGCTAACAATTCTGCGGCGACCGCACGCTGCGGCGCCTCTTTATCTTTCAGGAAGTCCTCAGCAAAGCCCACGCCCATGGAGAGTGGCCCAAACAGAGCTCCCGCGCCTTCAGAAATTCCCATTTTTGCCAAAGCGCTACGATCGTAGAGCTTGTCCTTTGCGGCCTGCACTTCCCCTTGGATGGGGCCAGGGCCGCCCTTCTGCTTTTCACCGGAAAGGACGCGAATCAGGACTTCGCGGCCGCTATGGTCCCCCATTTGCCAAAGCGTTCTGGCTGCCACCAAACGTACCTCGGGGTCGTCATCGTCCAAGGCCCGCCGCAACTCTGCAATTCCCCTTGGAGACTTCACTTCACCCAAAGCCGCCACGGCCGTCAATCGGACATACGTATCTTTATCCTGAAGTCCTTTTTGAATGGCTTTCAGCGCGGGCCGCGCCGGGCCCACAGTGCCGAGCGCCGTCAGGGCTTGCGTTCTCTTAACCGGATTCGAGTCCGTAGCTGCACTCAGCAACATCTTCCAAGCCTGGTCATTAACACTCTCACTGCTTAGGAACCTGGGAAAAGCCAGACCAGGAGCAATAGGGACAGGAATCGATTCATCTTCTAAACTTCCTCTCTTTATGTAGTAGAAGGACAATCCAGAACTCGAAGACCTCTCTGAAATCTCCCTAATCATAGGCATGGCGCAGCAGCCGGCCCACCTCGAGCTGAAACGACGGATTATCCGCTGTCCCGGTAATCTTGATGGGAAGAACTGTCCCCGATTTTCCTCGGCGGAAGAACGGGTTAAATGGGATTAAAAGTAGGGACTTCTTGCCCTTCACAATTTGTGAAAGCTCGGCCTTCAGGCGCAACGTGCCTTGGAAGTCCAAATTCTGGCTGTGCAATTGATAGGTTCCGCCCAGCCTGACCGCTGCCCCCGGAATGGTGAACGTAATATCTGAAAAAGTTAAGACGGCATTCCGCAAAACAAATTTTGCCTTGAGATTGGAAAGCACATTGGCAGAGTCATCGTCCTGCCCTTTACCCAAGCCCTTGCGGCTCAGAGCCTGAACTTTCTGATTCACTGAGGCATTGGTGAACCTTACTGACCCAATTTGAAATTGGCCATCCAACCTTATGCGGTCAATGATGTCGCCGCTGCCCGGGGGAATTTCCATGAGGGTCTTGAGGTTGGCAATGCCTTCGAGCGGCGGATGGTCACCCTTCATCGCAAAGCGTAGTAAGTCATTCAAACGGGCCTGTTCTGACGTGACCTGCAAATCCACTGTCCGTCCCTTTTCTCCGGCCACTTTCAACACCCCGCCCCGGGCCGTGAGTGAGGTGTGAAGAAATTGGGCCTCAACCGGTTCCAGCATGGTATTCCCCGTGGTCCCATCCACAATGGAGTGGAATTCCGTGGTCAAGGGGACCCGGTTGCCGCTGAGCCGCACGCTGAAGTCCGGCGTTTGAGTTTTCCCTCGGACCTCGATATCATCGACCGCCCCATGGAAATTCCCTGTCGAGGAAAGTATGCCGGAGATGCCCCGGAACACGGAAAGGTCGGCGTGGGTAAATCTGTAATGGCCGGTAAGAGAAGTTTCTCTGGGCTCTTGCGAGTTCCAAGGGCCAAATGTCCCGGTGCAGTCGATTTCACCCGGCGGCTTTGAATTAATAAGCCAAGCATGATAAAGGGTGGGCCGGCCGAGTCCCGCCTGGTGCATCACGAGCCGACTGATGACAAATCGGCGGGGCGGTTTTCCCGTGTCGCTCGAGAGAAGTTCCAACCGCGCACTCTTGATGAGCATGACGTCTGCGACCACAGGCAACGGTTTTGGGTGTTTCTTGTGGGGCGCGGGCCGTTCATCCGCGGGGTGTTCATGCCGGGGCGGCAAGCGAATTGCCAGCCCTTCCAATGTAATGTTATGAAGGTGGCTTGGCCGGCGGATCAATTCCAGTAGGCCCGCGTCGGCAGAAAACCGGGCAACCGAGATCAGGGGCGGGGAATTTGGATGACCGTTAAGGTGGAGCGTAAGGCCCTGCCCGCTGAGTCTGATCCGAGGATAGATGGAAACGTGGAACTCATTCAAAGTGACTTGGCTGGCAAACCGAGCATTCAGAGTGGCAATGGCTTCCTGCTTCACCCAGTTCTTCAAGCCTCCGGAAAATTCATGTGCAATCAGGACCGCCAGCACACATATTGCCAGGATCAGCCCGGCGATACTCACCCCTCGTCGCATTGAAGATTCTGCCTTCCTGCCAAGGTTCTCAGAGGTCTATTATTTGATGTTGTGAGCCGGTAGTGACTCAGTTTGGCGATTCTTTATCAGTGTGTTTGTTTGCCGTCATTCCCGCGAAGGCGGGAATCCAGTCCGCAAACCGGAGTGGCATTCTGAACTCGTGCAGAAAAAAGGCTCGTCTCTGACATGGATCCCCGCTTTCGCGGGGATGACGGCGGCGAACCATGTCAGGAAATATCAAACTGAGTCACTACCTGTGAGCCCAGGCGCTGGACGCTTTCATTTTCCCTTGCAAAACTATACATGAGGACATAGGCCGACGACGGGCATTTGCTGTAGCGCCGATCGGAGCTTGCCCTGACATGGAGCGGCGAAATCCGCCGGTCATAGACCGGCGCTACAGAACCGGGCGTTGCTGACTTGCGACCGTGTGCATATCCAATACCTTTGGCATTTCGCATTCGAAAGCTAGGTCACAGACACTCGAATTAACTGGGCATGTATTCCAAACAATGAAATTCATAGACTCCACCAAGCTGTGGAAAACTTCCACGCAAAACCAGCTTTTAAAAATGATGTTCCGTAGCATGTTTGTAAATGATTGATTATAAATAAGTTGATTGGGTTTTCTCCAAAAATCGGTATATCTTTTACATAATACATGGGTTAACCAATTTTGAGTGGCTTTGCTTAGTGGCTTTGGATGGGTTTGGTCCTCGAGTCGTCCTTTGTTTTCAATGGAGTTTGGGTTTGCCTCCCTAAACAATCTTTTGGAAACCGAGATCATCTCATTCCCGGCCTCTGATCCCGGGCCGGAGCCACTCTCACACCGCCTCACGGCACTCCGTGCGGGCGGACAAGGACCAAGGAGTGAGGGGTTTTGGGATCTGGAAGCATGGCCAATCCCATGCCCTTCCAGGACTATTTCCATGCTTTGCGGGCGTTGCCAAGCGACTTGGCCAAACTCAAGAAGAGAGGACATGGTACAACCTGTTTCAGCTTTAAGGGACTATGGGCGGCACGAAAGGCCGCGAAGCGAGGGGGAGTTGTCATTTAAATAATATACCTGCCTGGAGTTGGTGTCAATCGCAAAAAAAAGGGAGCGAAATGATTAAGGCCCTCTGGGCCAATAAAACGTAGCCCAGGGCTCAAACCCTTGGGCCGGGTAACGCACCGCCCTTCTGCTCCGGTGGTGGCCACCACCCTAAAAATCTGCCGAAAACTACCATCTTCGAACGAAGAATCAATAACTTGCGGATATCGCGATGGCAATCCCAATTCATTGGCGCTCTTTTTGTGTCTCCTTCATCTCGCGGCGAATGATGGCGGGATCGTCAAGCGGCGCCGAACGCGCCGCGCTCGCCTTCGCGCCCGTCTCGTTCACCTTTCCCGGATCAAAGATACGCCGGTCCGGCGGCAACGCCACATAAGGCGTAAAGTCCGGGGTGGATGTGAAGCAGGCAGACAGGTCCGTGGCGGCAGCGTCATATTGGTTGAGGTAGGGTAAGCCGAATATCAGATCAATTGTCTTCAGAATGCTCACCATGCTGGTGTGGACGTGGGAAACTCCGCTTTTTGCATAGGGACTGATCGCCATCATTAAGCTGCGGTGCGCATCGACATGGTCCGTTCCGGACTGGGCGTCATCCTCGGTGACGAAAATAGCCATGTCCCTCCAGTAAATGCTGTGGGAAAACAACTCTACGAGCTTCCCCAGCGCCAGATCATTATCCGCAACGTAGGAGGCCCGGTAAGGATAGCCATCCGCCGGGCGAGGGTCCGCGGTGTGATCGTCCGGTAGCCAGATGAAGAGGAATTGCGGGAGCGGATCCTTGCCGCTGGCGTAGCGCAGGTTGAATTCCTGCTCAAACTGCTTCAGACGGTATTGGTCTGAAATATTGGTGTTGAAGGTCGGATAAGTGCGCGAGGTATTCTCAAACAGGACCTCCGGCATGGGAATATTCACGGCTTCCCGAACGCCAGTGGGCACGAGGCCACCGTCTTCAGTGTCTCCCGCCATTTCCATATCCTCGCCGTAATTGCGAAAAGTGATGTGGTGGCGCGCCAAGTGCTCCCAAAGCGAGCCTGCTTCGAGAAAAGCTTCCGGAACGGGACTGGTGGACCCGGCGCCGATGCGCCCCGGCAAGCTGTTATCCGGGATGAAGTCGAACTGTCCACCGTAGGCGGCCGGGACTCCGGTTTCAATGACTTCATTCGGATAGTTTCCGACTAACCAATGATGGCCGTCCACGGAAACGTCCGAATCCACATAGTAATTGTCGCTGAAGGCGAAGCGGCGGGCCAGGGCGTGATGGTTGGGGGTGACGTGGGCGTGCTCCACCCTTTGGTTCAACTTCTCATTCACGGCCGTAGAGTCCATACCGTAATCCGTTAGTTCAGGATCACCCTCGACGTGCGCGCCCGGAATCTTGAGATCGCCGAAGACCTGGTCGAACGTGCGGTTTTCCTTCACGATCAAGACAACGTGGTGAATCCTGGAACTCGGCATTCCCGCCGGAGGTATGGGAAAATCCGGGACACGGAGCGTCGCCTGGGCAGGTGGAAGAAAACCGTTGTTATGCAGCACCTGCCGGGCGCCGGAATGTAAATTCTCACGGGAAGGGGCTGCAATGATGGAAACCGTTCCCTTCATCAGGTCGCCGATATAGGTTCCTTCGGGTCCCTTGCGAAAGTTTGGACCTCCGTTCGGCCCCGAGCCGAATCCTTTGGCGTTCGTCACATAAAGCGATGATCCATCGGGACTGACTGCCACTCGCGCCGGAAACCAGCCGGTTGGAATGTAACCCAGTGTTTTGCCGTTGTGGGCATCCAGCACGGCCACGGCGTTGATGCCAGAACAGGCTACGTAGAGCCGCTTTTCATCCGGGCTGAGCGCCAAACCAAATGGCAAGGCGCCTCGCAAGCCGCGCACCGAGGCCGCCGGTTGAAGTGTCACCGTTTTCTCCACCCTCATTCGCCGGGCGTTGATGATGCTGATGCTGTCCTGAGCGGCGTTCGAGACGTAGATTCGTTTCTTGCTCGCCGCCACTCCACCCGGACTGCTGCCTCCCACCGATTCATCGCCCACAGGCAGGCCGGTTCGCAGCTTTGTAGTCACGCGCGGCTGGTCCGGGTTCGAAACATCCAGGACCCAGAGCGAATTGGAAGACATTGTATTCGGATCCCCCAGTCCCGGCACGTGCTTGCCATTCACCATGCCGCCGGTGGTGGCAGCTTCCGAAGGAAATCCGAAGGCTGGGAAGTCAATCCCGGTATCGGCAGGATCTTTCGGGTCGTAGCCATCCACCAAGGAATAACGGAACATGCCGACATTCGTGACGTAAGCATGGCGTCCATCCGGCGAAAGCGCCAAAGCGAACGGCAAACGGCCCACCGGAACACTAGCAGCGACTCGTTTCGAGGCGGTCTCCATCACCACCAGCCGGAAATGAGCGATGTCCAGCGCATAGAGAAATTTCCCGTCCGGGGAAAGACGAATTTCGCCCGTCAGGCTATGCTCATAACTTCTGCCTCGGAAGCCGCCGTTCAAGCTCATCGTCCCAAGTCTCTTGTGCGTGGCCAAATCGAAAATTCCGATTTCCCCGTTGTTGCCCTCGGAGACGTAAAGCGTACGGTTATCCGGCGCAATGGCCGCACCCAGGTAGACGCTCTTCGGATCGTCATCGCCTGGCTTGAATCCCTGCGGAATCTGCGCCACTTCAGGTTTTCCGCTACCGAGGCGGGTGATGATCGAGATTGAAAACGGGGCCGTGCCGCTGTTGACTGTAACCAGGGTCTTTCCATCAGGGCTCAGCGCCAGACCATAAGGATGCGGAGCGACCGTCACTTGCGTGCCCCGCGGCGTAATCAGGCGGCCGTTCGGCAGGATCGTCTCTCCCTTGCGGTCAATGTGTGTGGGGCGGTCGACGGCGGGCGCCGCAAGCTCTGTTGTGACTTTCATGCTGTGCGTACGGCCCGCCAATGGAGAGAGGAGCGCGGCAACAAACAACAAGACCAGACCGTTGCGAATCCACGAGGATTCCTTGATTGTATTCATAGATCACCGGTTTGAGGAGCTGAGAATGCAAAGCGCAATCCTAGCACAACGGTGTAAACTATCAGGCCCCGGTCTATTAAATTACGCGCCGTTAACCCGAATTATTTACGAGGTCTTATTCGCAGACCGGAAGGGCACGGTTAAAACCGTGCCCTTCCGGTCCTACAAGGGAGCTTCAGGAATAATCCAAGTTAAGGTGAGGGAAAACCGTGGATCAAATTTGAAAAGCGATCCACCCTCAGCCTCCAGCCAGAGGAATAGTCCTGTTCGCGCTGGCTGCGGAACGTTGACCCGTGAGAGCTTAATTTCTTGTTTGCAGGATTCGGAGGGAATGCCTCAATGTCAAAAGGGTTTTGGAAATTTACGATTGCTGCGGGCTTTCTGGCTTTTGCCTTACTAACCAGCTCTTATGCACAACAGCCGGACGGAAGGTCACTCCAATCCAAGATCCAGCGGGTGATTTCCAGGCCTGAATTCCGCCACTCGGATTTCGGCATTGAGTTCTTTTCTCTTGATACAGGCCAACCTGTCTATTCGCTTCACGGCGGCAAACTCTTCACGCCGGCATCCACCACCAAGCTTCTGACCGAAGGCACGGCCCTGGAGTTGCTCGGGCCGGGCTACCGGTTCCATACTCGAGTTTATCGCACGGGGCCGCTCAGTTCGGTTGGGACCTTGCACGGCGATCTGGTGTTGGTGGCGAGCGGCGATCCGAACATTTCCGGGCGCATCCGTCCCGATGGCACCCTTGCCTTTGAGAATACCGACCATTGCTATGGCGGCAGCTTTGACACACGGGCGGTTCCCGGTGATCCGCTGCTCGTGATCCACGAGCTTGCCCGGCAGGTGGCAGCCCACGGCGTCAAGCGGATTAATGGCAACGTCCTGGTCGATGTTTCGCTTTTCCCCGAAGGCGAACATGAGCTTGGCACCGGGACCGTGATTTCCCCCATCATCGTGAATGACAACATTGTGGACGTCACGGCAATTGCCGGCAATGCGCCGGGCGCAGCCGTCACCTTGAAGGTTTCGCCACAGACTCGCTACGTCCAATTCATCAATCATGCCACCACCGGTCCTGCCAATTCCGATCCGAACCTCAACTGGGCTTCTGACGTCACTAATCCTGACGGCACGCACACCGTTAACGTGGCTGGCACGGTGCCGGCCGGAAAGCCTTCCGTCCTTTTTGCTTATGCCGTTCCCGAGCCCAGCCGCTTTGCGCAAATGGTCCTGGCCCAGGCTCTCCATGAAGCTGGCATCACAATTGTCTCGCCCGTGGCTAATGCCAAGCCTGATTTCAAGGCTCTCGCCGTCTCTTATGTTCCGGCGAACCTTGTGGCGGAGCACGTCTCTCCGCCGCTTTCCGAGGAAGTGAAAGTCACACTGAAAGTAAGCCAGAACTTGCACGCCAGCGTCATGCCTTACATCCTGGGCGCCGTGCTCGGCAAGGACCACGTGACCAGCGTCCAGACAGGATTTGACCTGGAACGTAAATTTTTGTTGCGCGCCGGGCTTGATCTGAGAGGCGCTTCGCAGGGAGACGGCGCAGGCGGAGCGCAATCCGCCTTCTTCACTCCGGATTTTATGGTCCACTACCTGGCCACCATGCGCCACCGGAACTATTTCCCCGCCTTCTTCAAAGCGCTACCGGTCCTCGGCCGCGATGGAACACTTTTTAACGTTCAGACCGGATCGCCGGCGGCAGGCAAGGTCCACGCCAAAACCGGCACATTCGACGCCACCGATCTTCTCAACCGCGACGACATGGTCACTGGCAAAGGTCTCGCTGGGTATCTCACTACCCCAGACGGCCGCCACTTGGCCTTTGCAATCTATGCCAATCGCGTCGCGGTGCCCTTGACCGACGATTGGATCACGAAAATCGTTGGACAGGCCTTGGGGGAAATTGCGGTGGCCGGATATATGGCGCCCGCCAAGCCGAGACGCGAGTACGACGTATTGATCAAAAACGGCCACATCATTGATGGCACCGGAAATCCCTGGTTTGCTGGCGATGTGGCCATTCAGGGCGATCGCATTGTGGCGATGGGGAAGCTCACGGGCGCGAAGGCTTGGCGTGTGGTTGACGCAAAGGGCCTGGTGGTGGCGCCCGGATTCATTGATATGCTTGGCCAGTCCGAATTCTCACTGCTGATTGATAACCGCTCGCTCAGCAAGCTGGCGCAGGGAATTACTTCGGAAATTACCGGCGAAGGCGGCTCCATCGCTCCACAGGATGACTTGACTCTGGCTCCTATGAAGCCATTTCTCGACCATTACCACCTCACCGTGGATTGGACTACGCTCAGCGGTTACTATCGCCGCCTCGAAAGGCAGGGGACGCCGCTGAATATTGGTACCTATGTGGGGGCCGCGCAGGTGCGCGAGGCGGTGATCGGCGATGCGGACCGCGCTCCCACTCCGGACGAACTCGGGCGAATGGAAAGCCTGGTAGCCCAGGCCATGCAGCAGGGTGCGCTCGGCATTTCCACCGCGCTTATTTATCCGCCCGGACATTACGCCAAGACGGATGAGCTGATTGCGCTTGCAAAGATCGCTGCCTCTTACGGCGGCATTTACGCCACTCACATGCGCAGCGAAGGAGCATCCGAAAATGCCGCAGTGGATGAAGCTTTCCGCATCGGCCGCGAAGCTCAGATACCCGTTGAAATCTTTCACCTCAAGGTGAGCGGTAAGCCGCGATGGGGAAACATGCCGAAACTTATCGCCAAGATTCAAGCCGCCCGCAATTCCGGGCTCGATGTTACGGCCGACATGTATCCTTACGTTGCCGGAGCTACAAGTCTGGCCTCCAGCCTGCCACCCTGGGTGGCAAACGGCGGACCTGCCAAGCTCCTCGCCCGCCTGCATGATCCAGCCGTGCGGCAGCGCATCCGCCAGGAAATGGCTAAAGACCACCCCGATTGGGAGAACCTCTATTTCGACAGCGGCGGCGCTTCCGGCGTCATGATCTCTTCCGTGATGAGTCCCGACCTGAAAAAATACGAAGGCAAGACAGTGGCCCAGGTCGCGCAAACGGAGCATAAAGACCCGCTCACGGCGCTGTTTGACTTCATTATTGCCGATAAAGCCCAAACCGAAGCTCTCTATTTCATGGCCAGCGAAAAAGATCTGGAGTACGGACTGAAGCAGCCCTGGACCAGCATCGGCCTGGACGACAATGAAAGCTCGATGGATGGCGTGCTCTACTCGCCGCATGATCATCCCAGGGGGTGGGGCTCCATGCCGCGCTTTTTGGGCTATTACGTGCGGGATCAGCGCCTGATGCCGCTCGAAGAAGCCATCCGCAAGATCACCAGCATGCCCGCCAATCGCGAGCACCTGGCCGGTCGCGGCCTGCTCAAGCCGGGATATTTCGCCGATATCACCATCTTTGATCCCGCCACCATCAAAGACACCAGCACTTATCTCCATCCCGTAAGCCTGCCGGTGGGTGTGGATTACGTCTTCGTGAACGGCCAGCTCGAATTCGACCACGGCAAGCTGACAGGGACGACAGCCGGAATGCCGTTGCGCGGCCAAGGCTGGCGAAAGGGCGATGCCTCAGCCCTGCCGTAGAGGAAGGAAGAGGACAACTTTTCTTTCCTCGCCTCGCTTTGCCGCCAAATGAAGGATTTCAAAGTGCGAAAAGCGGCCCGGAAATTTCCTGTCTCACGTGTCTCACCTACCCTGCCGGAAAGTGCTAGTCTGGAAGAGGGACGGGGCTTTCAGCCTCGCCGGGATTAGGATGGCGATGATGCCTTTTAAGAGCCCGTCTATCTCCACTTTCGAGCCTCGAATCAGAAGGAACAAAGCTAGAATGTATATGAAAATAAAGGATCGGGGTTTCGCCGGGGCTCATTCTTGGCAGCGTAGGCTCCATAGCGGGACCCGTTAGGTAAGGAACAGAAGAGCCATTGAGCAGAACCGGATTTCACCTGAAACTCATGTGGCGGCAAGCACGGCGGCTGTTTCATTTTCTTGTCGGCGTTGCTTTTCTCGGGCTCGCCGGTTCATGTGTCATGGTCTCTTTGGAGGAGTGGAAGCATTATCTCGTAAACCCGTCCGCAAGTCTCTGGTGGTTTGGGGCGTTGACGGCCTTCGCGGTGCTACTCATTCTGCTTGCGCTCTACTCGTTTCTCAAGGCGCGAAGCGTCCGTTGACTGCAGAGGCGGCCCTAGTGGTCCCCCAGGGGCAAGTCAAGACCTGCTCCCACGTCGAAAGAAGATGCCAATATTGGAAGACAACCCGAAAACACAACGTCTGCCCAAATTCACCACCTCCTCCGGCATCGAGGCGAAGACCTTTTACACGCCTGCCGACCTTGCGGGCTGGAGCGAACAGGACGATCTGGGACTTCCCGGCGAATTCCCCTTCACCCGCGGGATTCACCCGGATCAGTATCGGGGACGGCTTTGGACCATGCGCCAGTATGCGGGCTTCGGCACGGCGGTAGAATCCAATGCTCGTTACCGCTATCTCCTGGAGCATGGTACCACCGGCCTTTCTGTCGCCTTCGACCTTCCCACGCAGATTGGACTTGATTCGGACCATCCGCTCGCCCAAGGCGAAGTGGGGCGCGCCGGCGTGGCCATCGACTCGCTTGAAGACATGGAAACGCTCTTTGCGGGCATTCCGCTGGACCGCGTTTCCACTTCGATGACCATCAATTCCACCGCCATCATTCTGCTGGCGCTTTATTTCGCCGTGGCGGAAAAACAAGGCGTGAGCCTCAAACGGCTTGCCGGCACGGTGCAGAATGACATTCTGAAGGAATACATCGCGCGCGGCACTTACATCTATCCTCTTCAGCCTGCCTTGCGCCTGGTCACGGACATCTTCGAATTTTGCCGCGATCACGCCCCGGAGTGGAACACCATTTCGGTCAGCGGCTACCACATTCGCGAAGCCGGTTCCACTGCCGTTCAAGAGATTGCCTTCACCGTTGCAAACGCCATTACCTACCTCGAAGCAGCCCGCGCCCGGGGCCTCGACGTGGATGAAATCGCCCCGCGCCTTTCGTTTTTCCTGAATGCTCACAACGATTTTCTGGAAGAAATCGCCAAGTTCCGCGCTGCCCGCCGCCTGTGGGCTCACGTGGCGCGGGAACGCTTCCAGGCGCAAAATCCGCGCTCCTGGGTCTTCCGCTTCCATACCCAGACAGGGGGCAGCACGCTCACCGCGCAGCAGCCGGATGTGAACATAGTGCGCGTTACGCTGCAAGCGATGGCAGCGGTGCTGGGCGGGACGCAATCCCTCCACACGAATTCCCGGGATGAGGCGCTGGCGCTTCCCACCGAAGCCTCCGCCCTCATCGCCTTGCGCACCCAACAGATCATCGCCCACGAAAGCGGCGTGGCGAACAGCGTGGACCCTGTGGGCGGCTCCTATTACATTGAAACCTTGACGGACCGCATTGAAGAAGGCGCGCGCGATTACATCCGCCGCATTGACTCAATGGGCGGCGTTCCCCGCGCCATCGAATCCGGATTCATCCAGCGGGAGATTCAGCAGGCGGCCTACGAATACCAGAGAGCGGTGGAAGCCGACGAAAGAGTGATCGTCGGCATCAACAGCTATGCTTCGGATGAGCTGGCGTCGCTGCCCATCCTGCGCATTGATCCTGAGATCGAACGCGCGCAGGTTGAGCGTCTGCGCAGCCTGCGAGCACGGCGGGACCCGGCAGAAGTGGAAACTGCCCTTCGCCAAGTTGAAACTGCGGCCCGGACCCAAGCCAACCTGATGCCCGCCATTCTGAACGCCGTGAAGGCGTATGCCACGGTGGGCGAGATTGCCTCAACCCTGCGCAAAGTGTTTGGCGAGTATCAGGAGTCGGTGGTAGTTTGACGGCCCATTCTTCGTTTGCTATGGTTTGCACATGACGAAAGCCAAGCTGCTTGCCTTTCTGGTTTGCGAAAAGGCAACCCGTGAGCCGGACGGAAGGGTCACGGTACATGACATTTTCGACAAAATTGTCCTTCCGCGAATTCCGGTTCCTCATGGAAAGGACAACATTTTCTTTGTTTACTATAAAGTTGAGGTGCTAGAGCCCTGTGTTATTTCATTACGAGTTATCGATCCGCAAGGGAACGAAGTGCAAGGCGGGACGTGGAGTGACTCCATTGAGCAACTAGGCCTTATCCAGTCGCTATGGGCACTTGCCCATTCTCTGTTCAAGGTGCCCGGTACTTACCGGCTCGAGTTGAGTCAGAGGAACGATGTCAACCCGCGTGACGCCACGCGGCGAATCCCCGGGCCTTGCCTGCTCGAATCAAATCAGGCGAATGAAGATGCTGGCACGCGGATCCTTGCGACCGCGCCGCTCACCCTTGGTCAGCAGGGAGTATAAATCGAAATGAGCACCCAATTCGTCCACGCCGGCGAGTCTCTTTGGATTCGCCCTCCCGATAACTTTCAACTAGACTCCTCCTCGCTGCCAGACAACGTGTGGCCGGCCGGAGAGAGTGGCCCGGCCCTAGCCGAGCGAGATGGGAAAGTCAAGTCAGTGATGAGCGAGTTTGTTGAAATGCTTAAAGACAATGCCAAGGTTTGGGCAGTTTGCGCAACAGCAGATCCAGACGGAATCAACGTTTGGACATACATTGACTCGCGGAATGAACCTGATCTAATGTCCGTTTTCGATGCCGAATGGCGGCTGAGGAAGGCATATCCAAAGATTGCTTTCGATTTCAACACCGTCTCGGTTCCAGCCGGCGATGAAGTGTTTGATGAAGATAACCTTGACTTTCTTTACCGGCGCTGAAAATGGCAACTCCAGCGGAACATCGAGCCAAGGCGCTCCACAATGAAAAGTTTCTCAACGATTATGCGCTGGCTGATGGCGAGTTTGCGGGCTGGGCGATTACAGTATTGTTTTACTGCGCCCTGCACTGGTTTCGAGCGTTAGCCGCACAAGAAGGAGTACAGATCATAAGGTATGAAGGGCGAAAGGATCAAAAGAACACGGAAAAATGGGCGCTAGAGAACCTGTCTCTATTCAGGGACTCCCCCCAGCCTATTAAATCGTATCAGTTGTTGAAGGCTAGGTCGCGGGATGCCAGGTACGAGATGTCCGTCTTCACCACTGCGGACTTCAATGGTTTGAGAAAAAATCATTACGAACCGTTCAAATCATTCGTGATTTCGCACCTTCGCCCCTGACCGGGCCATGGTCAAAAGCATCAGACCATTTCTAGATATCGAATCAACTTCAGAGGTTTTCCTTTGGCGACACTCCAATTTCTGGGCGCAACCGGAACGGTGACCGGTTCGAAATACCTGCTGGAAGCGGGCGGCGAGCGGCTGATGATTGATTGCGGCCTCTTCCAGGGGCTGAAGGAGCTTCGCCAGCGCAACTGGAATCCGTTGCCCGTCCCGCCCGCGAGCGTGCATTATCTGGCGCTCACCCACGCCCATCTCGACCACACCGGCTATATTCCCAAGTTTGTGAAGGACGGTTTTCGCGGGCCAGTGCTGGCCACGCCGGCCACCATCGACCTGGCGGGCCTCGTCCTGCCGGACTCCGGGCACCTGCAGGAAGAGGATGCGGCCTACGCCAACCGCAAGGGATTCAGCAAACATTCACCCGCTTTGCCTCTCTACACTCACGACGACGCCATGAAGGCGCTCGAATCCTTTCGCGCCTTGAATGGACCGGGCCCGTTTGAAATCTCGCCGCATTTCTCGTTGCGCTATTTTCGCGCCGGGCACATCCTGGGCGCGCGCATGATTGAGGTCACCCTCCGGGAAAACGGCTCGACCCGAAAGGTCTTTTTCTCCGGTGACATTGGCCGCACCCATCAACTGATCATTCGCGAGCCCGTGGCGCCGGACTCCGAACCCGATTATCTGCTCTGTGAGTCGACCTACGGCGACCGCCTTCATCCTGATGACGATTTTCGCTCGCGGCTTGCCCATATTGTAGAGAGCACCGCCGCGCGCGGTGGCTCAGTGATCATTCCCGCCTTCGCCATTGGCCGAACCCAAGAACTGCTCTTCCTCTTCCGCGAGTTGATCCAGCAGGGCAAAATGCATGAACTGCCCATCCACGTGGATAGCCCCATGGCCATCGACGCCACGGATCTTTACCGCCGTCATCACGAGGACCATAACTTGGCGGCCGAAGACCTCGAGCGCAACGGCTTGCGGCTTTTCTCGCAGCCCTACGTCCATTTTGACCGCACCGTGGAACAGTCCAAGGCGATCAATGACATTCGTTTTCCCATGATCATCATTTCTGCAAGCGGCATGGCCAGCGGCGGTCGCGTCGTCCATCACCTGGCGCGATGCTTGCCGGATCATCGCAATACGATTCTGCTGGTTGGGTTCCAGGCCGCTGGGACCCGAGGCCGGATCATTCAATCCGGCGCCAAGGAGGTGAAGATGCTCGGCCAGATGGTCCCCATCAACGCCCGCATTGAGAGCATGGAGAACCTGAGCGGGCACGCCGACTATGGGGAGATTCTGCGCCTGCTGGGCCATTTCAAAAAAGCGCCGCAAACCACTTTCATGGTTCACGGCGAGCCTAAGGCCGCAGAATCGCTAAAGGAAAAGATTGACGCGCAGTTAGGCTGGAATGTGCAAATTCCGCAATACCTGGACAAGGTGACGTTGTAGCGTTGTCCGTCAATGTGCCACGGCTGCGCGTTTTCCACCGGTCTTGATAGCCGTAGGCCCCGCAAAAACCGCCGAAGCGCCCAAGTCTTCCTCGATGCGCAGCAACTGGTTGTACTTGGCGACGCGGTCCGTGCGGCTGGCCGACCCGGTCTTGATCTGGCCGGTGGCAAGGCCCACGGCGAAATCGGCAATAAAGGCGTCTTCGGTTTCGCCCGACCGGTGCGAGACCACAGCCGTGTAGCCGCTGCGGTGGGCAAGGTCAATGGCGGCGATCGTCTCCGTGACCGTGCCAATCTGGTTCAATTTGATCAGGATGGAATTGGCGATCCCTTCTTCGATGCCGCGCTGGAGCCGTTCGGTGTTGGTGACGAACAGATCATCGCCCACCAGTTGCACCTTGCTGCCCAATGCGGAAGTGAGTTCGGCCCAGCCGTCCCAATCATCCTGGGCAAGGCCATCTTCCAGGCTGACGATGGGATATTGCCGGACCCAATCGGCGTAAAGCTTCACCATGTCGCTGGCGCTCTTCTTGGACTTATCGGACTTGAAGAAGACATAGCGGCCGTCCTCATAAAGCTCGCTGGCCGCCGGATCAAGTGCGATGAAGATGTCGTGGCCGGGCGAATAGCCGGCCTTTTCGATGGCCTCCAGGATCAGCTCGATGGCCTCGACGTTCGACTTCAAGCTCGGCGCGAAACCGCCTTCGTCCCCCACAGTGGTACTGTAACCATTTTCCTTCAGTACCTTCTTCAAGGTGTGGAAAGTCTCAACACCCATGCGCAGCGCTTCGGAAAAGCGCTCGGCGCCGAGGGGCATAATCATGAATTCCTGGAAATCCACAGTGTTGTCGGCGTGAACGCCGCCGTTGAGAATGTTCATCATGGGCACGGGAAGCAGATGAGCCTGAAGGCCGCCCAGATAGCGGTAAAGGGGAACGCCCGCCGAGCGCGCTGCGGCGCGGCAGACGGCCATGGAAACCCCCAAGATGGCGTTCGCGCCCAGCTTTCCCTTGTTTGGAGTGCCGTCCAAGTCAATCATGTGCTGGTCGATGCCCGCCTGGTCCAGGGCGTCCCGCCCGCCCAGCTCGCGCGCCAGGATCGTGTTCACATTTTCAACAGCAGTCAGCACTCCCTTGCCCAGATACCGCTTCTTGTCGCCGTCGCGGAGCTCGATGGCTTCGTGCTCCCCGGTAGAGGCGCCTGAGGGCACGGCTGCCCGGCCCACGGATCCATCGCGCAGCCGGACCTCCGCCTCCACGGTGGGATTGCCCCGCGAATCGAGGATTTCACGCGCCGTAATCAAATCAATCTCTGCCACGATCATCACTCCTTTCGGATAAGTTTGAATTCGGCATTTTATCACACCGGGTCGGGCCGCTGCCCTGGCGAGGACCACTGGATAGAGCATAGGCTTTATCGTTTTGGGAATTTGTGCCAGCCGCCGCGATGCTTGTATAATGCGCATATCACCATGACAGAACCCAATCAAGCTGCTCAAGCCCAAGCTCATGTTCGGGAAAAGAGCCAGATCATGTCTGCCTCGGAGATTGACCGCACTCTGATGCGCCTAGCCCATGAAATCGTGGAACGGAATAACGGCGTTAAGGATATCGTTTTTCTCGGCGTCCGGCGGCGCGGCGTGCCGTTGGCGGAGAGATTGGCGAAAAGAATCGCAGAGATTGAGAAAGCCAGCCCGCCGGTAGCGACGTTGGACATTACGTTTTACCGCGACGATCTCTCCACTATCGATCAGAAGCCGGTGGTGCAACGCACGTCCCTGCCGCTCGCCATCGAGGACAAAACGGTCATCCTGGTGGACGACGTGCTCTACACCGGACGCACCACGCGGGCGGCGCTCGACGCCATGATTGATCACGGCCGTCCGCGCCGGGTCGAGCTGGTCGTGCTCATCGATCGCGGCCACCGGGAGCTGCCGATCCAGGCTGACTATGTTGGGCGTACCGTTCAAACCTCAGATCACGAAGTGATTGAGGTGCGGTTGCGGGAGGTTGACGGGGAAGAGCGCGTGATGCTGTGTGAAAGGGTTTCGAGCTGATTCTGCTTGAGAACCCGCGAATCTCCTTCAAGTGCGGTTAATTTCGCGGTGACGGGCTTCTGGGTCTCCTCTCAGGGTCCCGCTTGTCCCCGCCAAACGCTTAGGGAGAACAGCCATGAAAATTGATCGTTTCTGGATTTTTCGGGCTACTCTGCTAGTGCTGTTGACGCTAGCGATCTGGCCCTCGCCCGGCGTGGCAGAATCGTCGCAAAACCCGAATCCGCCGGAGATCGTCCTGCCCAAGCCGCATTCCATGCCGGGAGACTTTCAAGATCAGCGCCCGAGGGATGAAGGTCCCAAAGCGCCGCGGTTCGATCCGGCACAGGCACGGAAAGACGCTCTGCAACTTTCGACCCTCGCTCAGAAAGTTCCATCCCAGGTGGATCAGCTTTCAAAAAGCCAATTGCCCAAGGACCTCTTGCAGAACCTCAAACAGATTCAGAAGTTAGCCAAGCGCCTGCGGTCGGAGATTCCTCATTAGAGTAGAGACCAGAGACAAGTGACGAGTGACAAGGGACAGAAAAAAGACAAGGACGGCCTGCTCATCTCTCATCTCTTTTCTCGGGTCATAGGCGTGAAGGTCTGGTTTCTATTCTTCCTCCTCGCCGCTGTGCTCGCAGCTCCTGGGGAAGCTAGGGCGTGCCCAGCCTCGCCGCAACGTCAAGGGGAATCCACGCCGGTCATCCTGATCACGATTGATACGCTGCGGGCAGACCGCCTCGGCTGCTACGGAGCGAAGACCGTCCGCACACCAGCCATGGACCAATTGGCTGCGGATGGGGTTCGATTTGCCGACGCGCTCTCCCAAGTCCCAATCACTCTGCCTTCTCACGCCGTAATCCTCACCGGAACTTATCCGATGTACAACGGCGTCCGGGATTTCACCGGTACCGGGCTTCCCTCGAACATTGGAATGATTTCGGAAGCTTTCCACCGGCACGGCTACCTGACCGCGGCTTTTGTCAGCGCCTTCGTGCTGGATCGCACCTGGGGATTCAACCGGGGCTTTGATACCTACGATGATCAGTTTGAAGCCCGGCAATATAAAACCCGGAATCCCGGCGAAATTCGGCGTCCGGGCAACGTGACGGTGGACCATGTTCTGGCCTGGGTAAAGACTCACAGCAACGGGCCTTCCGGCAAGCCGTTCTTCATCTGGATGCACCTTTACGATCCACACAGCCCATACGATCCGCCAGAACCCTTCCACACCCGCTACGCCGGACGCCTTTATGATGGCGCCGTCGCCTACACCGATAGCCAACTGGCCCGCTTGTTCGGCTTCCTCAAGAAGCAGGGACTCTACGATCGCGCTCTAATTGTGCTCCTCAGCGATCACGGGGAGTCGCTGGGCGAGCATGGCGAAGCGGAGCACGGTTTTTTCATTTATGACTCGACGCTGCACGTGCCCCTCATTTTCAAATTACCCAGCGAAGCGGAACGCGGCCGCGTGGTGAATGTTCCCGTGGGGGCTGTCGATGTCTCTCCAACCCTGCTCGACCTTCTTCACATGCAGGATCCGATTCGCCGCCAGTTTCAGGGAATGAGTCTGGCTTCAGCAATCCTCGGCAAAGGCCCCGACCCCGTCTTCCCAGTTTATTCCGAGACGTACTATCCCTTTGATTCGTTCGGATGGAGCCCGCTGCGCTCCATTTCCAGCGGCGCTTCAGAATATATCCAGGCGCCGCGTCCCGAACTTTACGATATTCGCCACAACCCCTCCGAAACCCACAACCTGGCTGTAAGCAAAAGCGCTGATGCCGCTGGGCTGCATTCGCAATTGCAGACCTTGGAACGACGCTACTCAAAATCAGCTTCCAACCCGGCGCACGGACCGGCTCTTTCTGAAGCGACGGTGGAAAAGCTGAAATCGCTGGGGTATCTCGCATATTCAGCCCCTGCCCCGGTCTCACCCTCAGGCAAACTGGCTGACCCCAAAGACCGACTCCAGGTCTACAACCTCATTCTTCGCGCTGAGGACCTTTCCAGCGCGCGGAGTTATGCCCAATCCAATGAACTCCTAGATAAGATCGCTGCGCAGGATCCCAAACTCTATCTTGTGTCCTTCATGCGCGCGGAGAACGCCATGCATGTTGGAGACTGGCCCGCCGCCGAAAAGGAATTTCTGGCTTGCCTCCACATGAACCCAAATTTTCAACAGGCCATCATGGGATTGGGCCGCAGCTACCTTGATTCCGGCGACCCCGCAAGCGCCCGGCCCTGGTTTGAGCTGGCCGTCCACAATAACCCGCGTGAATTCCTGGCATACTACGGCCTTGGATTGGTGGCCCTGGCTGGCCGGGATTTGAATGGCGCACAAACTAACTTCATGAAATCTATTGAGCTGAAGCCGGACTACGCTCCCTCGCAAAAAGACTTCGGAATCCTGCTAGTAGGAATGCGGAGGTATTCGAAGGCCCTCAAGCCCCTTGAGGAAGCGGAAAAACTGGGGCTACAGGATCCCGTGCTTGAGAATTATCTAGGCATCGCTCTATCCAACAGTGGTCAACTGAAGCAAGCCGTTGCCTCATTCCGGCGGTCTTTAAAGCTCGACCCGGGCTACGCTTCCGCATGGCTGAATCTTGCCTTCGCCTTTCTGCAGATGGGAGACAAAGGAGATGCGCACCGCGAATTCCAAAGAGTTTGTGCGCTGAGCGGGAGCCTGTGTAGGCAATACCGGAGCCGATTTGATTAGGTCGGCCCTCCCCCACCTTTCTTCCCAAGAAACCGCGTGACCGGTTTTATCAACAATCAGAACCTTTCTCCGGTTGTATTACCGGTCAGAGTTCGGCCGTAAGAAATTCAGCCAGATGTAATTTCTTGCCCCAGCTTGGCAAGGGAGATATACTGGCTGACGTGAAGCGCAGAGTCGTTCGGATGCTCGTTTTTTTCTGGCTCGCCTGGTATATTACCGGGCCGGCATGCGAGACCTTTGACTATTGGGACCCTCCCCGGCAGGAATTGCACGATCTCCTCTTCTATGGCGGGGGCGGTACTACCCTGATAGCGGCCGGCTTTGCGATAGCGCTCGCCCTCTGGCGGAAGTTGCGTGACTTCTGCGCTCGTGCCGTCCGCTTGCACACGCTTGCCTTTCAACCGCTGTTCCTGTTCCGCGGGAATCTTATAACCCCTCTAGAATCCTGCGCCGCTTCCGTTCATTCCCCTCCAATGCCGCTTCGGATTTAGCCCCTTTGAATATCTAACGAGGACAGGTGTGCCCGGCCGTGTGCGGCAAAGCCCGCAGCCGGCATTGTTTCAGGCGCTAGAGTCAACGGCGCAGGATGAAGCCCGCCTGTTCTCCGTTCACCCGTATTAATCAACAGCGCCGGCTCGCGGGCCACCCGCCTGCATGGTGCTCCAACAGGATGGTGCACGATGATGAAGCGTCTCGCTTCTCTTCAAACCTTTCTGGCATTCGCCCTATTTCTGACCGCCGGGTGCCGGTTCCAGGCTTATCACCCTGCGCCGATTGCTCCCGCGCAGACGGCTGCAGTGCTGGAGTCCAAGACGTTGCAGGATCCGGGCCTCCAGCAGTTCATTGAAAAGAGCATGAAAGGCTCCGTGAGCTGGCCTCCCGAGGGCTGGGGCCCGCGCTTGCTCACTTTAGCCGCCATTTACTTCAATCCTTCCCTCCGGTCGGCGCGCGCCCAAGTGTCAGCGGCACAGGCCGCCGAGGTCACGGCCAACATGCGGCCTAACCCTACCCTCGATTTTTCACCTGGCGTTCCGAGTCCATACCTCCTCACGCTGGATTTTCTTGTACCTGTCATCACTCACGGCAAGCGAGGCTACCAAATTGAGGAGGCGCGAAACCTCAGTGAGGCAGCGCGTTTAAGTCTGGCTCAAGCCGCCTGGTCGGTGCGCAACGGCGTGCGTTCCGCGCTGCTCAACGATCTCGCAGCCGAGCACAACCTGGACGTGGTCCGCACCCAGGCGCGGCTGCGCGCGGAGCGGGTGAGGAGGCTTGAAGAACGCTTGAAAGCGGGTGAAATTCCCGCGCCGGTGGTGGTGGCGTCGCAGTTTAATGTACTGAACGCCCAGCTTGCCGAGCGGAGGGCGGAGGGCCGCGTCTCTCAAGCGAAAACGGCGCTTGCGGCGGCCATCGGCATCCCTGTAGCGGGCTTAGCTGCCGCCCGTTTCGACTGGCAGGATTTCGACCGCCTCCCATCAGCCGCCTCACTTTCTCCAGATCGAATCCAGCGTGCCGCCGTACTCAACCGGCTGGATGTGCGGCTCGCCCTGGCCCAGTACCGCGCCGCCGAGTCCGCCTTGCAGCTTGAAATCGCGCGGCAGCATCCGGACTTTCGAATTGGGCCCGGTTACGATTACGAGGAAACCAACAACTTTTTTGCTCCTACATTTTCGATCCAGCTTCCCATCTTTAACAAGAACCAGGGGCCGATCGCTCAGGCCGAAGCGCTCCGCAAGGAAGCTGCGGCCAATCTGGTCGCCATTCAGCAGCTCGTGATCGCCCAGGGCGAGCAGGCGCTTGCCGCTTACCGCGCTGCCTACTCGGAGGTTCAGACGGCCGGGAAGGCGTTGCACAACCTGCGCCGTGTGCAAGAACCGCTCGCCCAGAGAGCCTATACCACCGGGGAAGCAGACTGGTTAACCCTCAACACTGTTCAGCTTGAAGGGTCGGTTGCCTCAGGCGTCTGGTTGAACTCCATCTTCCAGGCGCAGGCGGCGCTGGGACAACTTGAAGCCGCCGTCGAACAGCCTCTTGAAGAGCAGGACTCAGTCCCGCTCGTTGTTGACGCGGCCGGGACAAATCCAACTGTGAAGGGAGTAAAGCCATGAAAGGTCTGAAATGGTTATTCAGTGCGGCCTTGGTTCTATTGGCCGCTGCGGTCCTGGTCCGGACGATTTTCCTGATCCACCACACACCCGCCGTGGACAAAGACGACCAGGAAGAAGCGATTCACGTTCCTTCGCGCGTCTCAGTGGCGAACGGCCAGACCACGGTTGCGCTGGACCCGCCTACTCAAAGACGACTGGATGTTTCCGTTTCTCCGCTCCGGGCGGTGAACACCCACCGCACTGAAGCGGCCGCCGCCACCGTTCTTGCCACCCAGGGGCTCGTGCCGCTTCGTAACACTTACGTCGCCGCCGCCGCCCAGGTGGAAACGGCGCGCGCCCAGCTTGAGGTCTCACGCCAGGAATACGTCCGCTTGCAGGCGCTCTACGCGCAGAATCAGAACGCTTCCAAGAAGACGCTCGAAGCAGCACAGGGCCTGCTGCGCACGAATCGAGCCGGCCTTGATGCGGCTCAGAAGGAGCTGGAGACCGCCCAGTGGGCGGTGCAACAAACCTGGGGAGGCGCGGTAGCCAGTTGGGTGGCGCGAAATTCGCCAGCCCTGAAAGACGTGCTCATTCAACGCGCCGTGCTGGTGCAGGTCACACTGCCGCCGGGCAGCGCCTTCGAGGACCCGGCCACGGTAACCCTCTCCACTCCGAGCGGCAATACCGTGGAGGCTTCTTACGTTTCACCGTTTCCCCAGGTTGATCCCCGCATTCAAGGCGTCAGTCTGCTTTACATGGCGCGGTCTTACCCGGCGCTTGAACCCGGCATGAATCTGACGGCTCACCTTCCGGCTGGAAAGCGGTTGCGTGGCATTCTGATCCCCCAGCGCGCTGTGGTGTGGTGGCAAGGGCAGGCCTGGATCTATGAACAAACGGGTCCAGGGCGCTACGCGCGCCGCCTCATATCCACGGATGAGCCACTTCGGAATGGATACTTCGTGGCGAAAGGTTTTGCGCCCGGAGCGGAGGTGGTGACGCGCGGCGCGCAAGTGCTGCTTTCCGAAGAATTCCGCTCTCATATCCAGGCGGAAGATTGAGCCCCCTCATCCCAAGCCCACTCACTTTGGGAGAGCAATGACCTCGTGAGCTGGGGTGGGTGAGGGCTTTTGCGGCAAAAACCCGGATTATTCACGATCTTGCCATCAAGACCGCCCTTGCTGATGAACGGTTCTTCTGTGAAACGTAGAGGAAGGTCATGCTGAAATCCATTGTTCGCTTTTCGTTGCGTCATCGGGGGGTAGTGATCGCGCTGGCGTGTGCGTTGCTCGCCGATGGCGTCTATTCCCTTCGCATCGCGAGCTACGACGTTTTTCCCGAGTTCGCCCCGCCCGAAGTCTCCATTCAAGTGGAGGCCCCAGGCCTTTCGCCGCAACAGGTGGAAGAACTCGTGACGCAGCCCATCGAGAATGTCATCGTGGGCGTGACCGGCGTGAGCGTGGTCCGGTCCGGCTCGATTCAAGGACTCTCTGTCATCAACGTCGTCTTCAACGATACCGGCAACGTTTACCGCGACCGCCAGCTCGTTGCCGAACGGCTGACTACTCTAACCGGGCAAATCCCGGCAGGGGTTACTCCCATCATGACGCCGCTCACGTCTTCCACGAGCGTGGTGATGGCCGTCGGCCTTACCTCGCGGACGCTATCGCTCATGGATCTGACCACCACGGCCGACTGGGTGGTAAAGCGGCGCCTGCTGGCGGTTACTGGCGTCGCCAAAGTAGCGGTGTTCGGCGCGATGACGCGGCAGATTCAGATCCAGTTTGACCCCGGCCGCCTCATCCAGCACGGCCTCTCCGTGACCGAGGTCATCGCGGCCGCCCAGCGCGCTACGGGAATTCGAGGCGCAGGGTTCGTCTCGACCGCGAACCAGCGCATCATCCTTCAAAGCGAGGGCCAATCGCTCACGCCCGCAACCCTCGCGCGGACGGTCCTGGTTCATCAAAACGGAGCCAGCGTCACCTTGGGAGACGTAAGCAAAGTAATGGCCGCCCCGGCGCCCCCCGTCGGCGGCGCATCCATCATGGGACAGCCCGGGGTCATTCTGATGGTCTCTTCACAGTACGGCGCCAACACCCTGCAAGTGACACGCGGCATCGACCAGGCTTTGGCCGAACTCAAGCCGGGCCTCAAGAAAGCGGGGATTGTAGAGCGCAGCGACATCTTCCGCCCCGCAGACTTCGTCGTGACGGCGCTACATAACGTTCGCCGTTCCTTACTCATCGGCGCCGTCCTCGTCATTGCCGTGCTCTTCTTGTTTCTCTTCAATCTTCGCACCGCGGCGATTTCCTGCGTGGCGATTCCCCTTTCGCTGCTCGGCGGAGTGATTGTGCTGGAACGCTTCGGACTGAGCGTGAACACGATGACGCTCGGCGGACTGGCCATCGCCATCGGCGAGGTCGTGGATGATGCCGTCATCGACGTGGAGAATATCTACCGGCGCTTGCGGGAAAACCGCGCGGCGGAAAAGCCTCGCGCCGCCTGGCGCGTCGTGCTCGACGCCTCGGTCGAAGTAAGGAGCGCGGTGGTATACGCCACCTTTGCCGTCATCCTGGTCTTTTTTCCGGTGCTCACGCTTTCCGGGATCGCTGGCCGCATCTTTTCTCCTCTTGCCGCCGCCTACATCTTGTCGATCCTTTTTTCGCTTCTGGTGGCGCTGACGGTGACACCGGCGCTGAGCCTCGTCCTGCTCGCTAACCGCGATCTTCCTCAACCCGATCCACCCCTCGTTCGCCTTCTCAAACGCGCTTACCGCCGTGTGTTGCTGGCCGTGGAGCGCTGGCCCGGACTGGTGCTAGCCGGAGTCGTTCTGGTGTTACTGGCCGGCGTGGCGATTCTGCCCTCGCTTGACGTCTCGTTCATTCCCCCGTTGCGGGAGGGCAATCTCACCGTGCACATGACGATGGTTCCGGGCACATCGATCCGCCAGAACCTGCGGATGGGTAACCGGCTGACTCAGGTCTTGCTGAAAATCCCTTCCGTGCGCCTCGTGGCGCAGCGCGCCGGCAGAGCCGAACTCGCCGATGACACGCACGGCACTCACGCCAGCGAGTTCGAAGTGGCCCTCAACGTCCGGAACGGCGCACAGTACCAGACCGCCCTCCATGATATTCACAGAGCCGTAGCCAAACTGGGAGGCGCCGTCTTTTCGGTGAACAACTTTCTGGTTGAGCGCATCGATGAGACGATTTCCGGCTACACCTCCGGCGTGGTGGTAAACGTTTTTGGAGACGATCTGGACGAGCTTGACCGTAAGGCGCAGCAAGTGGCGCAAGCGCTCGGAGGCGTCCCCGGAGTCTCCAACGTCCAGCTTCAGTCTCCGCCCGGCGCGCCGGAGGTGGTGGTGCGTCTTCGGCCCGCCGATGTGAAACGCTGGGGCTTCGATCCGGTTCAGCTACTCGACGCAGTGCGAACCGCCTACAGCGGCGAGGTGGCCGGGCAAGTCTACCAGGGTAGCCGCGTTTTCGACGTTTCCGTTATCCTTGAACCCTCCGAGCGGCGCACCGTTGAAGCCATCTCCGCACTGCCCTTGCTCGGTCCCGGCGGCAATTACGTTACGCTCGGCCAGCTTGCGGATATCTATGAGACGACGGGCCGTTATATCATCCAGCACGAAGGCGCGCTGCGCGTGGAATCAGTGACCTGTGACGTGCAGGGACGCGGCCTCAGCGCTTTTCTCGCCCAGGCGAATCGCCGCCTTTCGCGGCTCTCCTTCCCTCCCGGCACTTACTTCTCTTTCGGTGGCGCCGCGCAAGAGCAGGCGCGTTCGAATTATGACCTGGTGGCGCATTCGCTGCTCGCGGCCCTCGGCATCATCCTGCTCCTCTTGGTCGTGATGGGCCACTATCGAAACCTGCTGCTCGTGCTCGCGAATCTCCCGTTCGCGCTCGTAGGCGGCATCTTCGCCGCCTGGCTCACCGGGGGTGAGCTTTCCCTCGGCGCGCTCGTCGGGTTTGTCACGCTTTTCGGCATCACGCTTCGCAACTCCATCATGCTGATTTCCCATTACGAGCATCTGGTGGACGCAGAAGGAATGGCCTGGGGCCTGGAGGCGGCGCTTCGAGGAGCCGGTGAACGGCTCGCTCCGATCCTGATGACCGCGCTCGTTACCGGCCTCGGTTTGTTGCCCTTGGCAATGGGCAGTGGCGATCCCGGCCGCGAGGTCGAAGGCCCAATGGCCATCGTCATCCTGGGCGGGCTGATCACTTCCACGCTGCTCAACCTGCTCGTCTTGCCCACGCTCTCATTGCGATTCGGGCGCTTCGCGCCGCGCCCCCGCGCGTAGGGCGTAGCTCTGTCAAGTGCGATCTGCGTGTTTGTAACCTGGGCGCTCCTACTTTCTTCTTCCGTCAGGAAAAGGTAGTGACGCAGTTTGCTGTCGCGGCGCTACAGCAATTGTTGCTACAACAATTTATAATCTGGGGAGGGGGAAGAGTCATTGAGCAAGGTCATGTCCGTGAAGAACCGTACTGTGGAGTTTTTTGAGCGCCAGTTCCAGCAGCAAGCTGCGGCGCGTGATTACAATCTGAATCCTTTCGAACGCGCCGTGGCGCCGTTCGTCTTCGGCGAGGTTCTCGACCTCGGATGCGGTCTCGGCAACCTTTCCATCGCGGCAGCGGCGGACGGTTGCCGTGTCACCGCGCTCGACGCCAGCCCTGCGGCGATTGCGGACCTCGCTCGCCGCGCTGAGGAGCAAAAGCTGGCCATCATCGCGCGCGAGGCTGACTTGAGGAATTTTGCCGTTGAAAAGCAGTTTGACAGTGTAGTGGCAATCGGTCTTTTTATGTTCTTCCCGAAGGAGGACGCGCGCCAAGGACTGGTCCGCTTGAAAGAATGGGTCAGGCCCGGCGGAATTGCTGCCGTGAACGTCCTCATTCACGGCACTACGTATTTTGGCATGTTCGAGCCAGACGGATATTACTTGTTTGCTGAATACGAGCTGCCTGAGTCTTTCACGGGATGGGAAGTAGAATATCTACAGCTGGACTCTTTCCTTGCTCCGGGCCAGACCGTGAAGCGATTTTGCACGCTGGTGGCGAGACGGCCCGAAGTGGACAGCATTCCAGCCAAGCCCGCGGATACCGAGGATTAAGCCCAATACTGTTCACTTAGCGGATGGCGCGCAGAATTTACGCACCGGTCATTCTGAGCGCAGCGAAGAATCTGCTTTTCCCATTGATTTACAACCCGATGCTTCGCTTCGCTCAGCATGACATCCGCCCTCGATTGCGGCGCAAGACTGCGCTACGCTTAAGTGAATAGTGTTGGGCTTAATCCTTACCGCCATGTTCCTATTCAGATAAAGGATGGCCGGAGCCATCCCCTTTTCATCCATAGCCAAACACGCCACAACCGCTAGAAGAACAACTTCAGACCGAACTGAATTTCCCTGGGGTCGAGAGCTGCTTGCGCCAAGCCGAAAGCCGCCTGACTCAAGTTGGCATCCGGCGCCGGGCCATTCACCGACCCAAGGTTTGTCCTATTAAAGAGATTGAAGAACTCGCCCCGGAATTCCATGCTGTAACGCTCGTTGAGCTTTATCTCCTTGAACAGCGAGAAATCGGTTTCAGCAATGCCCGGGCCTCTGAAAGTATTGCGGCCCAAGGTCCCATCGGTACCGGGTTTTGGAATGGGCCACACGCCGGCACAACCATAGGCACCACTGCAGGTCGCGCTTGGATTTCCAGGACCGTAGAGCTGCATTATGCTGAGGCCCGAAGCGTTTCCGGACGAACCTTGCTCAAAGGCGAAGGGCGAGAAGGGAATGCTATTGCCGAATGACGGTACATCCGGCCGTTGGCTACGGATTCCATCACCGTTGTAGTCAGCCGAAGCTCCTATCGTGAATGGGAAGCCGGACTGGAGAGTCTCGATACCATTGGCAGTCCAGCCTCCCAGCAAATGGCCGACAAAGCCCTGTTGAGACCTCAACCAGGGCAACTCCCACATGACGTTCGTAACCCAGACCTGCGGAACGTCATAAAGGCTATTGGCGTACTCCAGGAAAACCCTGTTCGGATCCAAGGAGTAACCGGCCTCGCCCACGGCGTTAGCGTCGGTTGCCGAGCCGCCGCTGGTCAGACCGTGCCAAGTGGAGCGGTAATCCAGGGTGTGGCTGTATGTATAATTGGACTCAAACGTGAGGCCGTGGGTGGCTTCCCGCTTGACGGAGAACTGCAAAGCATTGTAATTGGAATTGACCGATGTATCCCAGGTCCGCAGGGCTCCAAAGCAAGGGTTGAGCAACGGGGTGTTGAACACCGGTTGTCCGTTGCAAGGATTAGTGACAGGCGTGGTGACGGTGTTCTGGAAGCCTCCCACTACACGGTTCGGATCTTCTGCCCAGAACAGATGCCGACCCCAAGTGCCGACGTAATTAAGCATGAGGACGGTATTGGGAGCGATTTCCCGCTGAATCCCGAAGAAGGCATTTTCGTAGTAAGGCAGTCTGTAATCGGGACTGGGAATGCCGGTTAGTGCCGCTTTATTGGGGTTGCCGGGGAACCACCCCATGATGTTGCCGGCGAAGCCGACCCCTGCCGGGCCGTTGCCGATGGCCCCAGGCTGAGTGGGGGAGCCGGTGTAGGACGGAGCGATGCCCGTAGCAGGCAGGCCACTGGGAAGGGTTGGCCCGTAAGTGGGAAGACCTGGAAGGCCAAAAAGTGGCCCGGCCTCGTTAAACGAGTAGTATGGGAGGTTCCAGCGCGAGTTGGACAGGGCGTTGTAGAAGCTTTCCTCATACTGGATGGCGAACCCGCCGCGTATAGACGTCTTCCCGGAACCGGTCGGGTCCCAGGCAAAACCGAGGCGTGGCCCGAAATTGGTATAGATGGATGGGAACAACGAGGGCGCGCCGGTAAATCCGCCATTGGGCGTATTCGTGTCCCCGGCGGGCGCCAGGCATTTGCCGGAGAGGAAGGTCTGACAGTTGACCGACGGAAGATTGAAGTAATTGGAGAACTGCGTGGCCTTATTGTATTTCTCGGTATGGGGGCTGAAATAGTCCCAGCGGAGGCCCAAGTTAAGTGTTAGGTTTTTCTTCACCTTCCAGTCATCCTGGAAGAAGGCGCCGACCTCGTAATTGCGCCAGGCGCGAATGTTGGTGTCGAGGGCCGGGGTGCCTCCGCCGACCAGGGCCGGGTTCACGCCGGAGAACTGGGCATAAGGTTGATCTGCGGCAAAGTAGATCGGGTCGAAGAAGGCGTAGCTGGGCCGGCCTACGTTGAACTGGCTGTTCTCGTAATTCCTGCGGCCTTCCCATCCGATTTTCAAAGAGTGAGCGCCCTTGACGATTGCGACCATGTCCTGCAGGTCGAAAACGTCTTCATTGAAGAACTGCGGGAAGCCATTGTAAGCGCCAAACAGCGCCACTCCATTGTCAAAGCTGATGGAAGGAACTCCGAAATTAGAGCCGCTCGGGATGGAGCTTGTCTGATTGCGGATCCAGCCGGCGTGAAATTCATTGATGGTATTGGCGGAAAAATTATGTGTAAAGCCAAAGGCAGCGCCTGGAAAAGAGTTGGTGGTTGGAACCGTGAAGCCTCGCGTGGTATAGCTTGCAACTACCCCGTTTGGATCGGAGTTTGCCTGCCAGTAGAACCTGCCGAAAATGCGGTTGGTGTCGCCTTGATAATCGATGCGGCCTACGTACTCATCGCCGTCATAGAACTGGTTGAGAGTGCGGGTGGCGGATGACGCGTTGACAAAGCCCTGCATGGGCGCGTTCGCCCCCAGAGCCCCAGCCTGGACTCCCGGCGCCGACAAGCCCGCACAGCCAGGAACAGCGGCAATGTTCTTCGCAATCTGCGCTTGCTCGCCGTTGGTCACACCCACCAGCGACGCCATTCTGTTAGCCAAAGCCTGGGCGTTTCCCAAAGGCGGGCCGCCCGGATAGGACGGTTGCCCAAAGAGGTTGAACTGGTTCAGGAAGCAGGGATCGGTATAAGCCATGATCGGGTCGGTGAGCATGGCGGTACCCGCATAAGGCGAGCCGATGGGCCAGCCTTCGCTTGTGGCCTGCGCTGCCGCGACCTGTCCCACCGTCTGGATGCCAAAGGCAGGGGCCGGCGCTGGGAAGTTCTTGTAGAGCAGGGCCGCCACCGAACTCGGCAGAGTGCTCTCCACGGCGCTGGCAAATTGAGGGGTCTCCGTGGTGTATTGTGCGGGAGCTTGCGTCCGGAATCGCTCACCCTGGTAGCCAGCAAAAAAGAAAAGCTTGTCCTTCTTAATGGGGCCGCCGATGGTGCCGCCGAACTGGTTCAGTTTCCACGGATCCACCGTCGGTCCGGAGAAAAAGTTGCGGGCGTTCAGCGCGTCATTGCGCATGAACTCGAAAAGGTCACCATGGAACTGGTTGGTGCCGGACTTGATGCTGACGTCGGTAATCGACCCAGCGCTCTCCGAATACTGCGCGGAAAAGTCGTTGGTTTGAATGCGAAACTCCTGCACAAAGTCCGGCGCCGGACCTGCATCTGAGCCGCCGCTTAAGCCTTTGTTGGCCACGCCATCCAACAGGAAACCGTTGAAATTGGCGCGCGTGCCGTTGATGTTGGTCATTGCGCCGCCGGCACCAGCCTCAAAATCGACCTGGACTGAATTGACCGCGCCGGGCACGAGCTGCATCAACTGATAGATGTTGCGGCCGTTTAGGGGCAACTGCACCGCTTCCGACCCGGATACCAGGTCGGACAGCCGGCCTTCTTGCGTGTTCACCATCGGCGCCGCCGACTCCACAGTCACCGTCTGCGTTTCCGCGCCCACTTTCAGCGTGACATTCAGCCCGAATACGCGGTCAGCCGACAGGACGTTATCCTTGCTGATGTAGGTCTCGAAACCCCGAGCCACTACTTTTATGGTGTAATGCCCGGGAATCAAAGCCAGGAAATGATAAACCCCAGCCGAGTTGGTGGTGTGGGTGCGAGAGACGGCCGTCGCCTGGTTGGTCACGGTCACGGTGGCGCCAGGAACCACTGCGCCGCTGGGGTCGCTCACCACGCCTGTGATGGTGCTAGTGGCTTGACCAAGAGCTATTCCGGCCGAAAGCAAGCCAGTAAAGCCAAGTCCAATAATGAATTGCAGAATCCTGGGAGTCCGATCATAACTCATGTTCCTTACCTCCTCCGGTAAAGGCAGACCGAGTCGCTTGCAATGCCCGAATTGAATTTTCCTAAATGCGGGTGACTTCCGTTACTAATCCTCTCAATGAAACTAAAAATCAATCACCACATGGCTTGCGCCAAATGGCTTGGCGATTGTAATTCTAAATGAGCCATTCTCGAGGCCACAACATCTGGCTACCGCCCTCTTTTTTGGCTGACACTTTGACTAGATGCAGCGAAAATACACAACTGCCAACTTTCTGTCAAGCAAAATCATTGCCATTTAAGATTCGCCGTTGCTTAGTTCTGCCCTCCTTTTGAATGAAGAAGTTACAAAAGCACGGCCGAAATTACATGATCTTTGATTATGGATTTGTATATTCCAAATATGGGAGGGTAATGTCAAATTAGGATGTTTTGATAACCAATATAAAAGAGGGGAGTATAAGTAGGCGGGGGACTGGCACCCCATCCGAATCCAATGTTGGTTGCAACCGCGGGTGGCCACAAGAGCCACCCCTACTATGAGTCTGTTGCCCCATCACGATTTTGAAATCGACGCGACAGGCCAGGAGAACTCGTTCCGTGAAACCGGCAGCGATATTTTCAACTCCTTCTGGCGATGATGGCGAACGATGGTTACAGCAGATCCCTGCTTCTCCGGCGCATTTGACACGGCGGTCTGCAAGTCCGTGATGCTTTGGATCTCTGCAGAGCCGAAACGAATGATGCAATCGCCGGCCTTGAGGCCCGCCTTCTCCGCCGGGCTGCCGGACTCGACCTCCGTCACCAGCACGCCCTTGCCCTCCTCCACACCGAAATACTGCGCCAGTTGGGGAGTCAAGGTTTGGCCGGTGATGCCGAGCCGGGCACGGCCCAGGAAGAAATGAAAATGCGAAAAGTCCGGAATGTTGATGGGCGGGATATTGATGGCGGGCATCCGAAATTCGCGGGAGCGGGATGCAAGCGTCACGTTGGCAAGCTTCAAGACACCATCACGGAAGAATTTAACCTCCACGGTTCGCCCCAGTGGAGTATCTCCCACCCAGCGCTCGAGTTCCGCGACGCTCCAAATCTCGCGTCCGGCGAATTCAACCAGGACATCTCCGGATTTCAACCCCGCTTTCGAAGCAGGGCTGTTGGCTTCCACGCTGATGATCACCGCGCCGTAGTCTCCCGGTAGTTTCTGTGCTTTAACATCCACGCTGTTGACGTCCCGCAATGCCACGCCCATCCAGGAGGATGTTCCCCCTATACGGATGACCGAATTATCGGGCGTGCTCGCTTTCCCCATCCGGGCCAGAAGACCAAAAAGAAGGACCGCTAGTAAGACTCTCCACTCGATATGGTGGCAATCTCTTCTGCCTTGCATCGGTTTTTTCCTTTCATCCAGCGGCAGTGCCGCCTATTCTTGTGCTTTCGTAGGGGACAGGGTCGCCGCGGCGGCTACCCGCCCTTGAGGTTCCAACATGGTACCCTCGCGCTCACGAAACATCGAGACCGAAACGCTTTGCCAGGAAGTCAGTCTAGGGCACCTGCTGGAGCTGCCGTTCCATTTCCTGAAGTTGTTTGCGCAACTGAAGCTCCTGTTGCTTCATCTGCTGCTGAATTTGCTTCATTTGTTGGAGTTGCCCCTGGCGATCGGTCCAACTTTTCGACATCTGCTTCCAGAAGCTTTCCTGGATCGACTTCAACTGAGTGAAGGTTTGATCGTTCAGCTTGCGAATCCTGATGTTGCCCATGCTGGTCATGATATCCAAGGGGTTTCCGCCGCCCCGGATTTCGCCTTGGCCTCGAATAGTTCCCATGCTAAATGCTGCGCGGTTACCTTCGATCCGCAAGGGGAAATCGGAAAGGATCTTATGTCCTGCCGCCTCGTGGACCACGGCATTGATCGTCAGCGGCAGGTCAGGAGGCAGGAAAACGTCCACGTCTCCCACAGAGGTTGACAGGCTTGAGGCCCCGAAGCTGGAGCGGTTAGCATCAATCTGGGCAAGGATGCGTCCGGCTGAAGTCTGCGCCCGGACGGCGCTCATGAGCTGAAGCAAATCGATGCTGCCCCCCGCGGTTTGCACTTTCACCGTGCCCCTCGCGCCGTCGAGCTGAATATTCCCGCCCGCCGTTTCCGCCTGAACGGTGCCGCCACATTGGCCGAGCCGAATTTGGCCTCCGGCCGTTTCCACAACCACCGGCCCGGCAGCCGCTTGCAGAACGATGTCTCCCCCGGCAGTTCTGGCTCGTAGCGTGCCATCCACGATACCCGCTGCGATCTCCCCGCCGCTTGTCTCAAGGTAGGCATCTCCCTTGACGTTTCCCACGTTGATGTTTCCGCCCGCGGTACGGGCATACACTCTCGCTCCAATACTGCCAAGCTTGATGGACCCGCCCGCGGTTTCCAGATGGACGGGGCCGGTGATATCACCAGTCTGGATATCTCCACCTGCCGTTACTCCGCGCAGCTCTCCGTCCAGACTGTCGACGTGCAGGCGTCCGCCCCGGGTCGCTAAATCCAGATTGAAGCGGGTAGGAACTTGAAGCTGGTATTGGGCGTCCAAGGAATCCGAATGATGCCGCGACGAGTTGAAACGCCCGGAAAGGTAGACACCCGATTCACTATTGCGGCGGACGGTAAGCTCAAATTGGTCAAGCAGCGATCGGGCACGGGCTTCATCTCGCGAATAGGCGCGGAGTGACACCTTGCAACCTATCCTGTCCTGCGCGCCCGTACTGACGCTGACCGGTCCCTGATCCGCCCGGACAGTGAGCAGTCCACCCGGTTGTACGGGAATATCGCAAGTCAGCACCTCGACCCAGGCGCTGCCCTGGCGCTGCGGTGTACCGCGATGGACGTAATCCTGGCCAAACCCCGCACGGGGGATGGCCAGCGTCAAAGGCGCCACGAACAGCATCCACCCAAATTGTTTGTTCAAGCCCAAGCGCACGCCTCAACCTCCCATCCTTAACTCATTATTGGACTTGTCCCAACTCTTGAAGGGCAGCAAGGGCCTTCAGGCGGACGTAACTGTTCGAGTCCGTGGTGGAAAGGCTCTGAAGTACCGGAACCAAACCCTGGTCGCGGTCCTTGACGGCATGATTCACCAGATCGTCGATAGCGGTTACACGAACCCCAGGGTTCGTATCGCCCCGCACCGCCTGGAGCAGGGCACTCCGAACCTCCGCGTTCCAGCCCATTTTCCGAACCGTCTTGAGGGCCTCGAGCCGCACCCCGGCGTTCGGATCATGCAGCAGGGCAAAGAGCAGAGCTTCCCGCACCGCCGGATCGCTGCTTCCATTCTTCAGCGCACTCAGCGTGTCCAGGCGAATGCCCGTGTTGTCATACTTCTTGACGGCATAAACCAGCACCTGGCGGATGCGAGGATCGTCAAGCGAGCCTTCCAGCGTCACCCGGCGTTCCGCATTCAGCGTGATGCGCACCTGGCCGGTTTGAGGATTTGGGTCAACCTGGCTGATACTGCTGATGCGGCCCAGGTCAGCACTGGCATACTGAGGGGCGGGACTGGCGCCTGTTTGCGCCATGTGGACCACCTGGTGAAGGCGCGGGCGGAGCATCCACCCAAGTCCAAACCCAAATACAATCAGAGTGAACGCTGCCATGGCCCGGGAGGGATAGATCCACTTCGGCAGGCCCGTCCAATGCTGAGCGAGGTCCCGGATCAGGCCCGGCCAGCCGTGTTGGTCGCGGTCTAGCGATCTTTCCAACGTCTCCCGGCATCTGACCAGAACCTCCGGACCAGGCTCAATTACAACTCGCTGATTCATCAGCTCGTGTAGCCTTTTCGCCGAGGCAAGGCTTTCCTGGCAAGCAACGCAGGCGGCAAGGTGCTCCTCGACCGTGGCACGGTCCTCCGCCTTGAGCTCGTCATAAAGATAAAGCTCGATATTTTCTTCAAAAATCTTGCAGTCCATAGTTTTCATCACGTTCTGTAGCGGCCGCCGAAACAGCTACCGATTTCCAACCCGCTTGAAAAACCCGGTTAGACCCAATGCTGTTCACTTAAGGTCCGGTCGAGAATAATGCACACAGTTGAACCAGAGCCCCTCACCCGCCGCTTCGCGCCCCCCTCTCCCCGCTGGCGGGGAGAGGGCCGGGGTGAGGGGTCCGGCGACGCCTCTGAGATCAAGATCATGAAACCCGCCTTAACTGAACAGTATTGCGGTTAGACCAGGTCTCCTAGCGCCAATCTCAATTTCTGGGTGGCGCGGAACAAGCAATTCTTCGCGGTTTCCTCGGTCGTGCCCACCATTTCGCCTATCTTCCTCAATTTCAGGCCATCGTAATGGCGCAGCTCGAAAACGATGCGTTCGCGCGGCGAGAGCGCTTCCATCGCGATGTGGATGCGGCGGTTAATCTCCCGAGAGTGAGTGGCGCGCTCTGGGTCATTGGAAGCCTTGTCATCCGGCAGCGTTTGGAAATATTCCGGCTCGTCCGGCGCGGTTAGAGGCTGGATTTCGTTTCGGCGCTTCTGGCGGCGGAGATGGTCCAGGCAAACGTTTGTCGCCACCCGGTAAATCCAAGTGTAAAAGGAGGACTCGAACCGGAAGTGACCGAGGGAACGATAGGTCTTCAGAAAAGCCTCCTGGTAGAGATCCGCCGCCTCGTCCGCCGAGCGCGTGACTTTCATGGTCAGCCGGAGCACCTCGCGGTCGTAGCGGCGAACCAGCGCATCGAACGCACCCCGGTCTCCATGCTGGGCGCGAAGGACCAGGGCCCGCTCATCGGTTTCTGCGAGAGGCGATCCCTCGGCAGGCATTTTGCCGGCAAGCTCCAAACAGGCGCCATCCATCAGAAATTTTCTTCTCAGTGCGGTTAGACGTAGCAACCCGGGAATTGTAAGCATGAGAAGCTATTCAAACAAGGGTAAGTGCAGGGTGCGGGGAAGAGAGCCCGCAGCTTTGAGGAGGCGGCGGCAACGGGCCAGTAATGTCACCGCAACTAATTGATACTGCGCATATTGCGAGGCGACTTCCATGAGCTCGGCCTCGCGTAGAAGCATATCTTAATGCCGTATTTGAGTCCAGAATTCCGGTCATAATTCATGATCGTAGCATTGGCGCCCGAGAACAAGTAAAATGAGGAACATGGAGCCCGTTGTCGCCAAGTTCCGAACCCACCGGGAGGCTGAAGAGGCGACCCTGGAATATTATCGGCGCCTCTCACCGGCGGAGCGCCTGGAGATTCTGTTTCAGCTTCGCACTCTCGCCCACAAGGAGGACGATGCAGCTTCCGGAAGATTGGCGCGCGTTTATCGAATCGCTCAACTCAAGCGAGGTTGAATATCTGGTGGTAGGCGCAGTAGCGTTGGCCTATCATGGCTTCCCTCGCTACACCGGCGACCTGGACATCCTGGTCCGCAACACACCCGAAAACGCCCGGCGGCTTGAAGCAGCGCTCGCCTCTTTTGGTTTTGCCTCTCTGGGTTTGAAGGCGGCAGACTTTGTCGATTCCTATCGTGTGATCCAACTCGGTATGCCCCCTAACCGCATTGATCTTTTAACCTCGATTACCGGAGTGCCGTTTGACGAGGCGTGGGCGGGGAGAGTTGAGGGAGAGTTAGCGGGAATACAGGTGAAATTCATCGGCCGTCAGGCGCTGATTCAGAACAAAAAGTCCACAGGACGTTCCAGGGACAACGCCGATCTGGAAGTCCTCGGGATAGGCGAATGAGTTCAAACTGGCCGCACCGCGCATTCATTCCTTCCTTAAGGAAGTATTGCGCTTCGAGGCGCAAGGGTCGGGCTTGAAGCGACTACTCGGAACCGCCGGCCGCGATCCGCGCGCGCAGTTCCTCTGCCGGAATCTCCACGACCTTGCCATCGCGCCAGATAAAAATGGGAAACCCCAGGCGGGCGTGCTCCTCGATCACCTTTTCAACCGCCGCCTTCATTGCCATTTCGGCGCGCACCTCGAGGGGCAGTTCAAGGACATTGGGCGGAGGCTCTCTCATGTTCTCCCGTGATGGGTCAGCAAGGTCTTGTAAGACTCAGGCCTTATTATACAAAGTTGTCCTTGAATCTCAAAGGCGATTACGGTGGACCGCCTCCCCTCATAAATGCTGCTAAACCTTATTGGCTTTCAGTTCCGCCAGCGAGTAATGCGTTCCCCGCCAATCGATGCCATTGTTTGCCAGCGCGGTCAGGGCCGATTTCCAAATGATGCCAATGAAGAACAAAATACAAAATGGATACCCCATCCCGTACCACCATTTATAACCGTGAAATCGCGCTCCGCCGCAAGCAAGGGCCAGGGCGAAGAGAGACGCCATACAGTTCAAGATTCGAGCGATCCCCTGAGTGAAGAAAACGGCCAGGAACGGCCCAACGTTCATAAGGAACAGGGTGAGGGTACCGGCTATGACTGCCACCATGCTGTAATTGACGCTGGCGAAGCTGTTTTTCATTAGGCCGTGGATCAAATCCCTGATCGATGAATACCACTCCACGGAAATCATTCCCTGGCCGAACAGAAGTTCCTGCCGGAAACCGTTTTTCTTGATCAACCTGCCGAGCTTCAGGTCGTCATCGGGCCGCATGGCAATGGCCTGATGAGTTCCGGCGGCGCGGTAGGCGCTGGCCCTCACCAGATTGAAAGCGCCAATCCCCACCGACCTCGAACTTTTCGAATCTCGAGCCTTCCAGTGCCTCACGAACATGCTAAAAAGGATGAAGAAGGCAGCGGTCATCATGCCGAGCAAGATGCTGGGCATGGTGATATCAGGAGAAAGGGTCAAGTGATCGAGGCGGCGCTCCGTAAGATAGGCCACGGCGGCGCTCACGGTGGAAGGATGCATGACGATATCCGCGTCGGTGAACAGCAGTAATTCTCCGCCTGCCTGCTCGGCGCCGCAATAAAGAGCGTAGTTTTTTCCCAGCCAGCCCGGAGGCAACTCGTGCAATTCAACCACCCGAAGCCTGCGGTCCGCCTGCGACATCCGGGCCAAAATCGCTTCCGTGCTATCCGTGGAGCGGTCGTTGATGACAATGAATTCGAGGTTGGGGTAATCCTGCCTCAGCACTGACCGTAGTGCCACCTCGATGTTTCTTTCCTCATTTCGCGCCGGGATAATGACAGTCACTCTGGGTTGCGGCATCGCGCTACGAGGGATAATGTTTTTCATAAACGGCGTCGAGAAGCTTCCGGCGATCAAGTCGATACTGAAAACTACCCAGAACAGCACCGTGAGCGCCGCAAGGATGAAAAGAACGGTTGCCATGTTTCGCCTTCCGGTCAATGGCTGCCATGGAGCCATTTGAAGCCGCCGTAGACCAGGACTCCAAGCACTGCAGCGGCGGGCACAGTCACCAACCAGGCGAGAAGCATGTGTTGGACTGTTTTCCAGTTCATGCCCGCTCCTTTTTCCATTCCCAGCCCGATGATCGCGCCCGATGAAACATGCGTCGTGGACATCGGCAAACCCAAGGCGGCGCCCGGGCCGACCAGCGCTGCGGTGACGAGGTTGGCTACGAAACCTTCCCGGTGATCCATGGGAGTGACTCTCTCCGCGAGTACGGTTGTGACCCTCCTTCCTGCCGCCCAACTCCCTGCAATCATGCCCAAAACCACTGCCACAAAGACGATGGGCGCCGGGGCTTGATTTCCGGGGGAAACAGCCGCA
This sequence comes from uncultured Acidobacteriota bacterium, assembly GCA_937900045.1. Classification (GTDB taxonomy): domain Bacteria; phylum Acidobacteriota; class Terriglobia; order UBA7540; family UBA7540; genus CALCEB01. Next base: position 1,944 of record CALCEB010000202.1, on the reverse strand, counting down.
GTGAACAGCACCAACGCAACGATTTTCGGAGTGTCGTTCAGGCCGCGTGCGAGACTTACAGCCCCGCTCGTGAACCAGTGAAGATGGGTGGCTGTCACGCGCAGCGCCGCAGGCCGCTCCACGGCGCAAGCGTCTTCGGAACCAACGGACACCCGCACCTCCGCGGCGGGTGAGCAGGCCAGAGCGTTGCCGGCGACACCCAGGCCCAGCGGAGTGGAAGCAGGCTCAACATCAAGGCACAGGCAGTCCGGGGTTTTTGGGAATGGGGCCATGCGGCGCCAAGGCCGAAGCGTTGCCACGGTCAGACCCAATGCCAGAACAGGGCTGAGCAGGAGAGGAATCACAATTTTCGTCCCCAAGGCTCCCCAGTTGACGGCGGTGAGTCCAAAGGAGAAACAATAAACACCGATCGCCGAGCCGATGATCGCGTGGGTGGTAGAAACGGGAAGGCCGAACCACGTTGCCAATCCCACCCAGCCTGCTACCCCCAGGAGGACGGCAAAAGCTGCGATGAATGTTGGGACGGTTTGCTTCGCTAGCAGTCCCGATCCGAAGGTTCCAATCATGGCCCGTGAAAAGATGGAGCTTGCCAGCCCTCCCACGCCCGTCCACAGCGTCCCCCACAGGATGGCGTGCCGGTAATCGGTGACTCCGCTTCCGGCCAGCGTGGCGATGCCCTTGGAAACGTCATTCGCACCGTTGAGATAGGCTACGAAAGCGCCACACGCCAATGCGATCAGTAATTCTGGTCTCACCCATTGACCCCCTGACAAGTCAAATTCGGCACTGAAGATGCCATCAGCAGCACTTTCCATTGGCGCCGCCCTGGGGTCCGCAGGCAAGGGCCTCTGTGGTCGCCTGATAGTCTTCTCCCTTGGTTTCCTTGGGATGACGACGGAGGGCGCCCTGGGCACAGGGAAAAGGCTGGGCTTCCTGCGAAGGAACAGGAACTCGGGGCGGGACAAGATCGAAGTGCGAACGGTAAGGCTCTTGTGCGTAAATCTGAAAGGTCTTTTCGCAGACCGCCGTGCGGATTCCGCGCCTCAGCACGTGTCCGTCATCGTCCTCCACCTGCCGGAATGGCCCCCGGTAAACCACAGCCTGCTTCCGGTCCCAACACGGGCCTTCCTTGCCTTTGTAAGCCAGCACCGTCATGCTGCGGAATTCAATTCCTTCTACCGTCCGCCAGGGCTCTTCTTGCCGTTCGAGGAGGGTGATGCCGTAAAAGCCGGCCGCTTCGAAAGCCTCCGGAAAAAGGTCTTCCCGGAAAGCTCCGGATAAGCAGCCGCTCCAAAGTTCGGGGTCCGCCTGGAGGCGATCGGGAACATCCTCGTCACTCACAATGTCCGCAATGACGGCTCGCCCGCCGCGCCGCAAGACCCGGAATATCTCCGAAAACATTTTCTGTTTGTCGGCGGGCCGCACCAGGTTCAAAACGCAGTTTGAGATCACCACATCAATCGAATCGCTGGGAATCATCGGTTCCCTGGCTCTGAATTGCCCGGTGACGGTCTCCATCCGTCCCAGGTCGCCCGCCGTTCGCACCGGGTTCTTCTGGAGCCAGTCTTCCAGCTTCTCCAGGTCGAGCGCCAGGTCCTGAATTTTGCCCTTGCGGAACTCGACATTGGCGTATCCAAGGCGGCTTGCAACCTCCGGCGCATTGCGGCGCGCCACCTCCAGCATGTCCTCATTCATGTCCACGCCAATCACACGGCCCGAAGGCCCCACCACCTGGCTGGCGATAAAGCAGACCTTGCCGGCGCCGGAGCCGAGATCGAGCACGGTTTCCCCAGGACGCAAATGGCGAGTGGGATCACCGCATCCATAATCCCGTTCGAGAACCTCCGCGGGTATGGCAGCCAGAAGCTTTGGATCGTAGGTGGTGGGACAGCACAAGTTCTTTTCGCTTTCAGCCGCGCCCTTCGTGTAGCGGCTACGGACCGC
>CALCEB010000201.1 GCA_937900045.1 uncultured Acidobacteriota bacterium | reverse complement strand
TGAAGGCACTGGAAAAGGACCGCGACTTGCGCTACCAGACGGCCGCCGAAATGCGCGGTGACTTGAAGCGCCTGAAACGCGATACGAGCTCCGGGCACACAACGGCAGGGGAGCTCTCCGGGCTCCCGCGGGAAGGCAGAGCCGTCCCCTACGCAACTCCGGGATCAGTTAGCGAATCGCCTGCGCGGCAGGCCAGTCCTGATTCGCGGATGGTTGCAGCAGTAATCAGGCGTCACAGGAGAACTCTGGTCAGCGGACTGGCAGGGGTTGTTGTCATCGCTGCAATCCTGGTTTACTGGCTGGCGCCGCCTCTGCCACCGCCCAAGGTGTCAACCTACGTGCAACTCACCCATGACGGGCTTCCCAAGCACCTGGTGGGAACAGATGGCTCACGGCTTTATCTCCAGGAATATGGTCCGGGATATACACTTCCCATCGCTCAGGTTTCCGTTGCAGGGGGAAACGTTAGCCAGATTCATGCCCCGTCACCCTTCATGCGGGTTCTTAATGTTTCGCCAGACGGTTCGGACCTACTGACGGTAAACGCGCCTGGCGCCTGGCCTGAAGGGCCGCTCTGGGCCTTGCCGATCCTCGGGGGCTCGCCCCGGCGATTGGCCGGTGTCATTGGCCAGGGCGGTGCGTGGTCTCCAGATGGTAAGAGGCTGGTTTACGCGAAAGGCAACGACCTTTATCTCGCCAGTGGCGACGGGACGGAATCCCATAAGCTCGCTTCCCTGCCGGGAAGGGCATTTCGGCCTGCTTGGTCGCCTGACGGCAGGGGGATTCGCTTTTCCGTTCGAGATCCCAAGACGCAGGTTGATTCGCTCTGGCAGGTTTCGGCTGAGGGCACAAAACTCCATCAACTCCTTCCCGGCTGGCACGAGAAGACCGGGGAATGCTGCGGCATGTGGACACCGGACGGGAACTATTTTGTTTTCCAATCTCAGGGCCAGATCTGGGCCAGACGCGAGACAGGCAGCTTCCTACACAGAGTCAGTCACGCCCCCGTGCAACTGACCTCCGGACTCATCGCCTACTCCGACCCGCTGCCAGGCAAGGACGGGAAGAGGCTGTATGCCGTGGCCGGCTCTCGCCGGGGAGAACTTGAGCGCTACGATGCCAAGGCCAAAACATTCGCGCCCTACCTTGGCGGTATTTCGGCGCAGGATGTGGCCTTCTCGAAAGACGGGCAGTGGGTGGCTTACGTTTCTTTTCCAGAAGGAACTCTATGGCGGAGCAAGGCAGACGGGAGCAACCGGCTCCAGCTCAGCTTTCCCCCTCTGTATGCTCTTCTGCCTCGCTGGTCGCCCGATGGAAAGGAGATTGCCTTCTACGCTTTGCAGCACGGCAAGCCGGCGCGGATTTACCTGGTTTCAGCCGAGGGCGGGACGCCGGAGGAATTGATTCCCAACGGCCCACACCCACAATACGATCCGGTCTGGTCGCCGGATGGAAATCGCATGGTCTTTGGAGGCCCGCCATACGCTCAGGGCGCGGGGGCCATTCACATCCTTGACATTGAGACCCACCGCGTCTCAACGCTCCCCGGCTCCGAGGGCCTGTTTTCTCCTCGCTGGTCGCCCGATGGGCGATATATCGCTGCTATGCCCGCCACCTCAGTGGGAGTGAGGCTGTTTGACTTCAAGACCCGCAAGTGGGCGGTCCTGACCGATACGACAGCAGCCTATCCTTGCTGGTCGCGGGACGGGAAGTACGTTTATATCCTGCAATGGCCGCAGGACCCCGGAATTATACGAGTGGGAATCCACGATCGAAAGGTCGAGCAGGTGGTCAGCCTGAAGGGGTTTCAGATGACGGGCTATTACGGTCTCTGGCTCGGCCTCACGCCGGACGATTCGCCGCTGCTCCTTAAAGACACCGGCGCCCAGGATATTGTTGCCATGAAATGGATCGCGCCGTAGGTGCGCCTGCGAATTATGCTTCGCTCAGCGCCTCACCGGGTAGCCCGGACGGTGATTCTTCCGCCACGGGTTTTTGGGGGGACTGTTGCGTTTCGGGCAAACGCCGCGTAGCGTGATGGCCTCGTGGAACAATCGACAGCCCGCGACACGTAAAAGGGTATCGCGGCTACCAAAGCTACTGACGCATTACGATTCCGGCCATATCTTCTGATTCGACTGGTCCCGCAACGGCCGCTTGGCCTTTTCGCGCGGCACGGAACCGACCGACGCGGTGTTGATCAAGAATTTCCGATGATTGGCAGGTCCCGGATCAGTAAACAGGGGTTCTGGCGTCCTTTTTGTGTAGACCTGCCCGCCAGGTCGGAATCGACGCCACGCGGAGTCAAGAAGTAGCCGGCCCCCCGCGGGTGGCACCGACATCGATTCCTATGTCGGTGCCCCTGAGCAGGCAGCGCTCTTTCTTACTGCCAACATCCGGGTTCTGGGAGAAAGGCAAAGCCCGTAACCGGGGCGCAGACATGGACGGCAATGTCTGCGTCACCCGCGGCGGTTGTGGAGAACGGTATCGAGCTCGGAAATGTACCGTCCCCCTTTCCGATCAAAAGCAAGCCCTGGCTCCCCGTGTTGTCGGAAACTGCAACATCGGTAACACCGTCTCCGTTGAAGTCACCTACAGCCAGGGAAATTGGGTTGGTTCCGGCAGGGGAGTCAACGCGCGTGAATGTCCCATCACCCTTGCCTAGTAAGACGGACACAGAGTTTAGGTCGTAGCCCGGTGTAATCAGGTCTGGTTTGCCGTCATTATTGAAATCCGCACTCTGGATCGCCGTTGGCATTGGCCCCACAGGTACGGGGGTCTGCCCCTGAAATGTCCCGTCGCCGTTCCCTAGCAACAATGAGACAGTGCTGTCTGCTTGATTGACAACAGCAAGATCGGCCTTATGATCTCCATTAAAATCTGCCACCGCAATGCCCACGGGTTCGTTGCCGACCGGATAATCGACACGATTGTTGAATGTACCATCGCCCTTTCCGAGCAACACCGAAACCGAGTTTCCGTTTTTGTCCACGACTACAATGTCGAGTTTGCCGTCGCCATTGAGGTCGGCCACCGCCAGAGCGGAAGGAAAAGCGCCCGTCCCGTACACAGTTTGGCTCGTAAAGGTACCGTCGGCCTTGCTCAGAAAAATGGATAAGGTGTTGTCGAGCGAATTACCAACAGCCAGATCTGGTCTACCGTCCCCATTGAAGTCGGCCGCGATGACGGCGTCGGGTCCGTTCCCGGTTGTCAGTGTTTGCTGCCCGTAGGGGTATGCCTGTGCCCACAACTGCGGGCAGCCTATGAACAAAACTCCCATCAGGCACACCACGCCCGCAATCAGAAACTGAACACTTCTCCACGCTGCCCCAATATTATTCTCCTGCATGATTCCCCCTCCCCGGGTTTCGTTACCGATCCGCCGCTCGTTTCACCGGCGATATGAATCGTTACTTCACAAAAGCTCGCACCTGATTACAGTCGTGATGCGAATACCTTGAGGCCGAGCTTGAAAGGGAGGTGGCGCTGGAGAATGACGTGCGCTGGCATGATCTCCCCCTAACCTGCCCGGCTACCCAGGCGCAGTTTACTTGCGTGGTGTTAAGCACTTATAAATCTTTATCGTCGTTGCTTGCGCATGAATTTATAAGGCAGCGGAATTTTCCTGTCAAGCTCAATTTGGGTCTCAATCAGGCCTCCGTCAGACCCAAACCAAGCCCCCGGTTGACCGTGCGCATTAGGTTGAATCGGTCCCGATCAGGATATGGCTTCAGCTATGCCAAGTCCGAAGCGCGTTGCCACGAGCAGAGCCTTTTTTCCAGTGGACTTTTCGCCGCAGGACAAGCCCCCCGTCAACGATATACATACGTGGTAAGCCGGCGACGTCCGGTTCTGTAGCGCCGGTCTGTGACCGGCGGATTTCGCCGCTCCCCGCCCGGACAAGCCCGGGGGCGGCTCCAGCAAATTGCGGCACGCCGCGGCTTGGGTAGTGAATCAGTTTGATGTTTCCTGACATTGTTCACCGCCGTCATCCCCGCGAAAGCGGGGATCTATGCCAGAGACGAGCCTTTTTTCCGCACGCGTTCAGAATGCCCCTGCGGCTCGCGGACTGGATTCCCGCTCCCCGCCTTCACGGGGACAGGCTGCGCGGGAATGACGATAAAGAAACAAACTGATAAAGAAAAGAATGGCCAGATTGAGCCACTACCGCGTACCGCGAGTTGGGTAGTGGTACATCTTCGCTGCTGTAGCGGCGGTCTGTGACCGCCGAACTTTATTTCTCAACAGTTTCCGGCGCTCCCTGTCAGGGCAAGCTCCGAGCGCCGCTACAGCAAACTGATCCACTACCGAGAGTTGGCCTTGCGGGA
>CALCEB010000200.1 GCA_937900045.1 uncultured Acidobacteriota bacterium | reverse complement strand
CCAACTCCGGACACAGCGACACATAGCCATCGCCTTCAGCTTCGATAATTGCAGTAAGCTTCACCCAATAACCTCCTGCTGATAATAAGCGTGGAAGCGTGGAGTATGATGCTACGTTTCCACCTCAGCGAACCCGTGAATGATGATGCCGAACAATCGGGTACAAGCGCATTTTACACCGCAGGAGTGAGGGCGGCCAGTTTTGCGTCGTATGCCCGACCCCTGATTTAGGCTGACGCGGATAAAACCGAACCCAGCCAGCATATGGCGAAGCGAGCCACGGCCAGCGCCTTCCTGTCCGCTGGGTGGCGCTGACATTGCCATCCATGTCTGCGCCACCTGCGAATCGTTGGGCCCGATTCGCCTTATTTCTCCGCCAATTGATCTCTGGCCTGCTGCAGTTCTGGCCGGTCGGCATGAGGCCCGCAAATCTTGACCAGTTCTGCGTAGTAGCGGTGCGCGGCTGTGGCGTTGCCTGCAAGCTGGGCGGCGTGCGCGGCGCCATAGAGCGAATCAAAGCGGTTGGGAGACTGCTTGAGCACCACCTCATACTCGGGCAGCGCCTTGGCCGGTTGATGCATCTCCACCAGCAGGTCTGCCAGCATCTCGCGGGGCGGGATTTGCACGGCGGCTTGGCCGTCTTTCCATGCTTCATCGTCTTCCATTTTGGCCGCCGCTTCCATTTTGCTGAGGGCTTCGGCGGAATTTCCCGCTGCATAGTCCACCCAGGATTCCGCCATGAGTTGGTCCATGCTTTCGCCCGTGGGCTTCGAATACTTGCCACGCCTGCCGCCCGTCATGGCGGCTTCCGCTTTAATAAGTTGCTGGAGATCCTGGCGGGCGCCGGAAACATCTCCGCTACGCGCTGCGCCGATGACTCGCGCCAAATCGATCTGCTCCTTCTCTTCCGCATAGAGGCCGGGCGCGAAGGCCAATCCTGCCGCTTGCCTCCAGTTATGGGTTTCGGTGGCATACTCGGCGGTAAAGAGCGCCTGCTCGTCCGCAATGGTATTGGGTTTGGTTCCGGGCACTTTCTTGAGGTCCGCGATTACGCGCCGCGCATCAGCATCCTGGCCGCTTTCAAGGTAGGCGTATTCCAGAAACGTCATGGCGTGGAATTGATGTCCCGAAGCGTTGTATTCACCGGAGGTGGTGGCATGTTCGGCGGCGGCAGCGGATGCGATGTTCGAGGCAATCGATTCCTGCCACAATCCAAGATCAGTGAAGATGTGCGAGGGCATGTGCAGGGCATGAGCCGAGCCGGGAGCAATCCTGGCGTAACGGCGGGCTGCTTCCAGGCCCTGCGGCGCCAGGGCGGGCGTGTCCGCGGCGTGGATCAGGTAATGGGCGACGCCGGGATTATCCGGCTCTTCCACAAACAGCTTATCGAGAATAGCAATGGCCTGTTTGCGGTGCGCCATTTCCTGCGCCTTGTCCGAAGTCCGTTGCGCAATCAGCGAGAGCGCATAGAAAGCCGCCCCATTTCCGTCCTGGGGATAACGAGCATGAAGTTCAGCGAGGGCGCGCGAATAAGCCTCGGCGCGGGCTTCGTCGTCAAGTTTTGGATTGTCCTGGTAATAAGCGGCAGCCGCCTTGATATATGCGCGCTCTCGCCCGGATTTAGTGCCAATCTGCTCGGCCTTCTGGATGAACTGCCTGCCCTTCTCCAGGGTCGCAACGTTCGGCCAGTCCCAGAGCTGATGATAAAGGGACATGGCTTGCCCCCAATAGGCCATGGCACAGTGCGGATCGCGGTTGGCAACATCAGCAAAGGACTGCTGAGCTTGTTCGTATTGAAAGCTATCGAGCAGCGCAACGCCCGTATTGAATGTCGCCTGCACTTGAGGTGCGCAGGAAATGGCGAAACTGACGGCCCCAAATTGGGCTGTTTTGTTAGCGGATTGCAGAATCGTGGCCATCGTTACCTTCGGACCAACAGCCAAGGCCGATGCAGTTACCATTATTAGAGCGTAGACTTTCATAACCTATTCCCTCCGATCAGTAAATTTCCACCAAGCCGCCAAAAGCTGGGTCGCAAGTCATAAACAGCAGAGGCGAATTCGAAGATTTAGAGAACCTGTAGTGACGCAGTTTGCTGTAGCGGCGCTCTATGAGCGCCGCTACAGCAAAGAAACTGAGACACTACCAGAGAACCTGCCGCATCTTAAAACTACAAATATAATTTTATGTTCAAGAAGGCATGGCTATAATCCTAATTGCACCCGGTAAACGGTATCCAAGTTTATAAATATTAAATATATAGTTTATTATAATACTCGCGAGGCTATGGATCAGAAATCGCCCACGGCGCCGCCTATTCACAAGCTCTTTTCTGATTTATCTACTTCATTTATAGTTTTATCATTAGGCCCAGGGGTGGGCATATGACAAGTTCCGTCGAAGTAACCGCCAGGCTCGACGACGAGGACCGGGGTGAAAATGTCTCCCAAAACCACTCCATGCTGATTGATTTCAATGCGATCAGAGGCGTGGATTGAGCCCTTTACTTTTCCTGTGACACTGATTGCTTTTACCTTGATCGAGGCGTCCACCTCCCCTTGTTCCGCGACCACGATTACACCGTCCCCCTCGATCTCACCCCTAAAATGCGAGTTCAGGCGAAGAGCGCCGGATGAGAGCTTGATCTTCCCTTCCATTTCCATACCTGGTTCAAGGAGGCCGGTCAATTCTTGGCGCCCAAGATCAGATAACTCCGTCACGTTCTGTGGCTTTCGATGAGTGAGCTGCATTACGTCCTCCGGCCGGGTAGTCAAAATAATAATACTATGTTTATAATACTTTATTGCACGGGTCGGCCCATTAGATATTCATAGATTCGGTTCAAGTCCTCTTGGGAGAAGTAGGAGATTTCAATTTTCCCACGTTGCCCGTTCCCAACAATCTTTACGCGAGTCCCAAGGGCTCTTTCAAGTTCCGTCACGGCGGACCGAATGTTGGGATCTTCAGCTTTCGCTGGTTCCGGCCCGGCTTCGTCTCGCGGTGTGGTCGCTTGGGCCACCCAAGCCTCCGCCTGCCTTGCGGACAGTCCTTGTTCAAGGAAAACTGTTGCGGCGTGGATTTGATCTTCGGGGTTAGCAAGGGCAAGGAGAGGCCGGGCATGGCCAGGAGAGAGTTCTCCCTTAGCAATCAGCGACAGAATGGGAGCCGGCAAGCGAAGTAGACGCAGGGTGTTGGTGACGGCAACACGGCTTATGCCAAGGCGAGCAGCAATTTCCTCATGATTCAGACCGAACTGTTCCTGAAGGGACTTATAGGCATTAGCAACGTCAATGGGGTTAAGATCCTCCCGCAACAGGTTTTCAGTGAGGGCAAGCTCCAGGGCTTCTTTGTCGCTAATGGTCCGGACTAGGGCCGGGATCGCTGGGATTTTTGCCAGCAGGGAAGCCCTCCACCGTCGCTCCCCAGCCACGAGTTGATAGCGGGAGTCAACCTTGCGGACAAGCACAGGTTGAACCACGCCGGTAACCTGAATAGAATCAGCCAGTTCACGCAGGCTCTCTTCGGAAAAAGTACGGCGAGGTTGAAAAGGGTTCGGATCAATGAGGTCCGTTGGTACCTTTTGGAGTTCCGAAGGCGCGGCCGGGTTATCGCCGAGCAGGACGCTAAGCCCGCGCCCCAACGCCTTTCTGGTCATGTTGCATCACCTCCTTGGCAAGCTCGGCATAACTCTCTGCACCTCGGCAATCAGGGTCATAAAGGAAAATTGACTTGCCGTAGCTTGGTGCCTCTGCGAGGCGAACATTGCGGGGAATGACAGTCCGGAATACCTGTTCGCCGAAGAAATCTCTCAAATCATCCTGCACTTGGTGGGCAAGGTTGGTTCGATCATCGTACATGGTCAGCAGTATCCCCTCGACAGCCAAGCGGGGATTCAGGGAACGCCGGACGCGGATTAGCGTATCCATGAGCTCGGAGACGCCTTCCAGGGCAAAATATTCGCATTGGACAGGAACGAGAACTGAATCAGCGGCGACGAGCGCATTCAGCGTCAAGAGATCAAGCGCCGGAGGGCAGTCGATCAAAATATAAGCGAATGATTCGTGGAGAGGTTCCAGCTTTTGGCGTAGAACATGCTCGCGATCGGGCTGGTCACTCAACTCGATATTGGCTGCGACAAGGTTTTTCTCCGATGGGATCAGATGAAGGCCGTCGGGCAATACCGGCACTGAGATCTCGGGAAGGGGAATATCCATGATCAGTCCATGATAAAGGGAGCGCCGTGAAGCGTCCTTCTGGAGGCCCAAGCCTCCCGTAGTATTGGATTGCGGGTCACAGTCAACGATCAATGTTCGGGTTCCGGCAAGAGCGAGCGCCGACCCGAGGTTTATGGCGGTTGTTGTCTTACCGACGCCGCCTTTCTGATTCGCAATGGCGATGACACGGCCCACAGGGTTCCTTAGGAGGACAAGGGAAATCTAACAGAATGAGCGGGCAGGCTGCAAGGAGAATTCGGGCTGAGGTAAGGGTTCAGAAGCCGGTGAGATGGCTACTGGGGCTCAAAACCCAGGTAAACCAGTGCAAGTGCGCATGTTTATACACACGGTCGTAAGGCGGCGACGCTCGATTCTGTAGCGCCGGTCACAGACCGGCGGATTTCGCCGCTCCTTGCCAGGGCAAGCTCCGAGCGGCGCTACAGCAAATGCCCGTCGCCGACTTATGTCCTCATGCATAGCAACTTCCTTAGAAACCAAATTGCTGGCAGATTAAGAACATGGCTGTTCCGGTTTGTTCCACGTGAAACATCGGTCTGTCGCGTTAGCAAGCTACCGTTTCACGTGAAACAAACCCAACTAACCTGAACTCTCACCGGGCGAAGGAGGCGATTTCCGAATTCCCCAACAGATTTGGCTACCTTCCGTGGCTGGAATTCGAATGGGTTCCTTCCATACCACTGACTTAGAAGCACTTGGGATTTCAGCCTCTTGCCTCGCGCTTACCCAGAGGAACACCCAACCGCCTTCCTCAAGAAATTCTATCATTCGGGGTACTAGCATTTGGAAATGGCCTACGGCCCTCGAAGTCGCAATATTGTAAATGCTGTTCCCCGGATCAAATTCTTCAATACGCTCTGACCGGACCTCAACATCGCCCAGATCACATGCCCGGCAAACCTCCTTCAGGAAAGCCCGCTTCTTTCCTATAGGTTCCAAAAGCGTGACTTTAAGCCTAGGAAATATGATCTTCAGCGGAAGAGCCGGAAAACCAGCTCCGCTCCCGATATCGATCAGGCGTCCCTCCAAAACCACAGCACGAGACAAGTAGAGGCTCTCGACAAAATGCCGCCTTACCCACACCTCAAGTGAAGCAGCCGAAACCAAATTCACATGTTGGTTCCATTGAGTCAGCAAAGAGAGATATGACAGAATCTGGGCTGTTTGATCACTTACGAGGCTAATCCCATAAGGTTTGAGAAGTTCGCAGAGCCAACTTCCATCCTGCATAAATTCTTCTGTAAAGCCTCCAAGATGACCCGCACTCCACGGCATGGAGTCGTTTACGGTCAGCACAAAACCGGAAATGGTACTTATGTACTGTCGGTAAATTACTATATCACCCTCGAGCCTTCGGGAGGCGCGGTAAGTCCACCCCCCTTGAAAGTCGTCTCGTCGAATTGTGGATCCCGGGCATCGGGTGGCCCAGCACTTTAATTCTCGCTGGAGCTGGCTTGGGTTCGGTGCACTCGTCACTCGCAAGGCACTGCGCGTGGTAGCGGCGGCGATAAAATGAATGATAGCTTTATGACTCACCGAGGGCTTGCCGCGCGAGGCCAAGGTGCAAATCTTTGCTTTATTTATCCTAAACTTTTCAACTGCAAGCGAATACCAACCATCCAGGATGAAAGCAAGCTATTAGAGTCAATGATTTAAATGAATTTTACTTTCCGTGCTTGCGGCAGGTGAGAGTGGCAACTCGGTCGGGCGCACAGATCAAATATCGAACTGTGCGCCCGCTGAGCCTTTTCCGAAGAGGAGGAACGAGTCTTACTTACCCAGTTTGCGCCGCGCGGCGCCCACTAGGCCCAGCAGTCCTGAACCCAGCAAGAGGAGGCTGGAGGGTTCGGGAGTGGAAGTACCATAGGAAAAACCGGTAACTAGCCCATAACCGCTCTCAACGGTACCGATGCTGCAAGCGACACCGCCAGGGCAATAGTTGCGGCCCATGACCGAATCGGTGCTATTGACATCGAAATAGATGTTGCCGCCAGGCGCCGAAACGCCGGTCGCAACCACGTCCATGAGCAGGTTGAGTCCAGATCCCGGGTTGTACGTGAAGTCGGTGGTCAATGGAATTGTGAGTGTGTCACCGAACGCCCATGACTGAAACAGGTTTCCGCTGAACACCACGGTGTTATCTGAACCGATGTTGGCGGCGAAATTGGGGTTCAGCGAGTTCCAGTTAGCCGTGGTTTCCGACAGTGAGATGGTCCAGGTGCCTGTGTTCATCGAGGTAGCACCCGAGTTGAACTGAGTGTTGTAAAACGATAGGTCCTTAATGGTAATGGCCCCTGAGAACGCGGTATGGGTGTAAACCTGCTGATACTCAGCGTTGTAAGAGCACCCGAATGGGTAGCAGTTCCCAGTTCCCGAATCCGGAGGCAACCCGATGATGACGGTGCCGGCGAACACGGGAGCCGCGAAGAGCAACGCCATACAGAACAACAGCATTGGTAAAATTTTCTTCATCCTTACCCTCCTTAGGCTTGACTTGAAGATTTGCACGTTCACTTTTCCGCCTTACTCAACGAGGACGATCCCAATTGACGTGCTTCTAAAGATCACTCGTCAAGCGGGCCACCAAAGTAAGCTAAAAAATACGCCGTGAACTTTCGAAAAGGTTAGACAACAAACCCGCAACTCTTTGACTGCAGGGTAATATCAGCACATTAATTGCCAAATGCGCCTACTGGAAATACAGGGGTTAGCCGCCATTATGCTTTGGGGATCAAAGGAAAGAGGATATTTGTTTTCCGATAGTTGGAAACGCTTTTCTCTTTTCCCAGGGGGCCTTCTGCTTGCGCTGGGATTTAGCGTCAATAGTTAATTATATGATTAATAATCATACACTTAAATAAGTCATTCTGGGGCTTGCCAGCCACGGGGCGGCGTTGGAACCTCGCCATTATGTTCTACGAGGTGAGATGAGAAATGCCGGGCAGAGTCTCCCTCAGAAAGATTCGGATAGTTTCCTCAACCTCCAGCAGCTTGCCGGTGAAAAAGTGGTCCGCATTCTCAATCCAATGCAATTGTTTAGGTTCTTTGAGCGCGTCGAAGAATGCCTGAATCTTGACTCTTGGACCGTATTGGTCGAGAGTTCCTTGGATAATCAACTTAGTACCATATTTCTTAAATACACTAACGTATTTGATTTGCCCTGCTGAGCC
>CALCEB010000199.1 GCA_937900045.1 uncultured Acidobacteriota bacterium | reverse complement strand
GTATAAGGCTTCACTTTTTCAGCTACATAGACGGATTAAGGGGGTGCAGGTAAGGCGAACGCCTGTTCATTTGTGGGATGGACTGTCCGGAAACGGACGGCATGCGCATATCCATGAATCCGATTTAGCGACGAACTCACCGGTCGAGTGGGGAGTGAGCCTTGGTCCTTGTGAACGTCATGGTTTGGGTACGGCTTGACCGCCGGCAACACCATCGAGATCAGCGCATGGAGAGGCTGGGCTCTTTTCCGCTCGTATCCTCCCAGGTTTCCTGGTTTCTTAGCAACAGGCAGGTGATGTCATCGTGCTGGCGGGCAGAACCGGCAAAGGTGTTGACCGAAGCCATCAAGCGATTTAGTTGTTCCTGAACGGTACCTTGTGGCGAGGCGCTCAACAATTCCAGAAGTCTCGGCTCTCCGTATTCCTCGCCATTTTTGTTCTCCGCTTCCACCACGCCATCCGTGAAAACTGCAAGAAGATCGCCAGCGCGAAGCGTCATGGCGCCAGAGTCGTAGCGGGCGTCAGGTTTGATGCCCAGCGGTAATCCACCCGCTTCCAATCGTTCCACCTCACCGGCTTCACGGCGCAGAATGGGAGGATTGTGGCCGGCGTTGATGTAGATCAGGCCGCGGGTGGCGGGATCGAGCTCAGCAAAGAATGCGGTGGTGAAGCGCAGGCCGCCGAGACTATGCGCGCAGGCATAGCCGTTCAGCCTGCTCACCAAGTCATAGAATGAAAGCGGAGCGGCCGCCAGGGAACGCAGGCTGGCCTGGAAAGTCGCCATCAGCAGTGCGGCCGGAACGCTCTTGCCGGCCACGTCTGCCACAATAAGCAGCAAGCGGTCGTGCGGGGTAGCGCTTCCGCCCGCCCCTCCCAGCGCTGCGCCGTTCGCGCCAGGGCGAAGAAAGGCATCATAGTAGTCACCGGCAACGGTGTTCTGCGGCCGGGTGGCGAACGCAATGTCTAAACCCGCGACCTTTGGCGCCTCTTTGGGCACAAGCCATCCCTGAATCTCACGGGCAATTTCTAGGTCGCGCTTCATCGTGACGCGGTCGGCGAGTTCGAGGATGAGTAGCAGGAAGAGCGCGCTAATCGTCAGAGGCCAGCCGAGAGGTAGGACTCCGATCAAGGCAAGAAGAAGCAGCGCGAGCGCAATCAGCAACAGAACGCGCCGGGATGGCGAGAGCTTCATGAGGATCGCCCAGAAGAACAGCCTCCAGATCCTAATTCGGCGCTTGAATCGGGGCTCGCCTTCGACCCAGTCCTGGTCCACGTCCTTTGAATAGAAACCGTAGCTGGCTCGCGCTTCAGTCCGGAACTGCGTCCAGAGGTCCTGGACTTCTATGCCTTCCGTAACGTTCTCCCAGGAGGTCCTGATGCGCTCGGCAGCCTGATTAATCCAATCGAACACTCCTGAACCTTCGTGCCTGCTGGACTTTTTGTGGCGTTCACCTGCTGACCGCTCTTGGCCGGATGGGTCAGCGGAGACCGCAGCTCCGCAGCGTGTGCAGAACTTCGCGACCGCCGGAACCATTTGTCCGCACTTGTGACAAACCACTTCTCTCCTCCGCGTCTAGAGGGGTCTCGATCCCGGCGCCGCAACCTTAATGGTGAGTTCAGGCCGTTTCTGAGAACGGGTTTTCTTCCTAAGTGCTGCTATTCGTAATTACGCTGACGTAATCCCGGGCCCTGGCGTCGTCTTTATGAAAGCAAGGTCTAAGAATGGAGGATATCATGATTCGTTTGGTTGGCTTCCGGGATAGGAACATACTACATGTTGCTGCCGTCGCTGCCTATCCGCATATTGGC
This sequence comes from uncultured Acidobacteriota bacterium, assembly GCA_937900045.1. GTDB lineage: Bacteria > Acidobacteriota > Terriglobia > UBA7540 > UBA7540 > CALCEB01. The sequence continues at coordinate 23,901 of CALCEB010000199.1, read as the reverse complement.
GCGTAGGAGCCCTTGTCATTCAAACCCGTGGACGGACACGCCAATTGTAATTATTCGGTTCCGCATCATTCGGGTGGTACTTGGTTGGAACGGCCTGGAAAATCCTTCGAAGATAGGCGCGGGAATCGAGTTTATGTTAAATCTTTTGCAGGGGACGAGATGGAGCCGTCCAGCCTGTCGGCCTAAAAGCTATTTGCCGAAGCTCCCCGTCCGCCGGCCATGCCAAGCTAAAATCAAATCGGAACATTTCAGTTAAATCGATGACCTCGGACCACAATAAGCCAACCCTCATGCTGATCGGACTGGGAAGTCTGGGGGGCGCAGTCTTGGAACTGTTGGCGCGTGAAGCAGATCTCGGTCTCATTATCGTCTGTAGCCGCAACCAAGACCGCGGAATAGCTCGGTGCAATGTGGCGCGGTTGGGCGCCGTGGCGCAGGGCTATGCCCCATCCATCCGTTTCCTGGCGCTGGACCTTCATCATGGGGATCAAGTCGCGGAAACGGTCGCCCGCGAAGCCCCGGACATTATTTTGAACACTGCCACCATGCAGGCCTGGTGGCTTCTTGAGCTACTGCCCCCGGAGGCGGCCCGCCCGCTCAGAAAAGTGAGGTTTGGGGCATGGTTGGCGCTCAACCTCGCCTTGACGTTGAAACTGATGCGGGCGTTGCGCGCCGCAAATTTCGGCGGCTTTACGGTCACGGCTCCGTATCCCGATGTCGTGAACTGCATCCTTGGGAAGCTTGGCTTGGCGGCGGAATCCGGCGTGGGCAATCTCGATGAAATCGCGGCCAAAGTTCGTCTGCTGGCGGCGAACCGGCTTGGGGTTTCGCTCAATCAAATTCGAGTCGAATTGGTAGCCCATCATGCCCTGGAAGCCGCAGCCTTTGGCGGTTTGACGGATCAGGTCCCGCCCTATTTCCTGCGGGTTTACTCCCACGGCGAGGATGTTACGGCCGAAGTCGATGCGAAGGTGCTGCTGTTGGCAAAATATCCTTTGCCCTCAAGCCCGGCCCGCTCCTTCCTGACAGCAGGATCCACGGTTCGCCTGGTTCGGGCCCTGGTGTCCGCTGATGAATCCTTGATGCATGTTCCGTCTCCCCACGGCCTGCCCGGCGGATACCCGGTGATCGTCCGGCGTGGCTCGGTGCAGTGCGCGCCCATCCAGGGACTTTCGCAGGCCGAAGCCGTCGCCATCAATGAGCGTTCGCACGCCTTTGACGGGATCGAGCGAATCGAACCAGACGGCGCTGCCGTTTTTTGCAGCGAAGACGCCGCGATTCTGCGCCAGACACTGGGCTATGATTGTGATAGGCTTCCGCCGGACGATGCGGAAGCGAGGAGCAGGGAGCTTGCAGCCCGGTTCCGTGAATACGCTGCAGAGTTTGGAGTGGACCTTGACCGCTTGCCGCGAAGCCTGGTTTAACCAGGATGATCCTACGAATTTGCCTGACGGTCTCGACTCAACGAGGTTGATAACACATGCTTGGGCTTGAGGGAAAGCGCGTTCTGGTGACCGGGGGCGCCAGCGGCATTGGAGCGGCAACAGCCGCGCGGTTTCTTGAAGAGGGAGCGAAGGTCTGTGTCCTCGACCGTGATCCGGCGGCGCGTCTTCGAATCGAGCAGAAACTGCCGGCCTTGTCCGGGGTCCTGCACTGCGATGTCGCCGATCTCAACCTGGTGGAGACGGCGTTCCGGCAGGCGGTGTGGCTGATGGGCGGATTGAACGTTTTGATCAACAATGCGGGCATCAGCATTCGTCACAATTTCCTGGACATTACTCCGGAAGAATGGCAAAGAACCGTCGCCGTGAACCTGACGGGGAGTTTTTACGTCGCCCAAACCGCTTCCCGGTACATGATGGCAAACGGGGGCGGGGTAATCCTCAACACCGCCTCCACCAATGGCCTGATGGGGTACCCGTATTATGCCGACTACAACGCCGCCAAAGCTGGTGTAATCGCCATGACCAAGTCGATGGCGCTGGAGCTGGCTCCGGCGCTGCGGGTGAATGCCGTTGCCCCCGGCTACGTGCTGACGCCCATGCAGCGCGCCGAGTATACGGACGAGATGCTGGAGGCCGTGAACCGTAAAATACCGCTGGGGCGTCACGCCAAGCCGGAGGAGGTCGCCGCGCTTTTCGCGTTTCTGGCTTCGGACGAGGCGGCCTTCATCACCGGCCAGGTTTACACCATTGACGGCGGGGAAACCAGCGGAGGGCTGGCCAGCCGCTGAGGCTGCGGACCTTTTCCAATTTCAAATTTGTGATTCGCGATTTTGGATTGACCCCCCAATCCAAAATCCGAAATCCAAAACAGATTCAGAAGATGGCATACCGCACCAACAAGTCGGAGAAGTTTTACCAGCGTGCCTTGGAGGTTCTGATCGAGGGGGGTAGTTCGCCCTCGCGCGGCCCCGCCAATTATGGCTCTTATCCCCTATTCATCGAACGCGGCGAGGGTGCGTACCTTTATGATGTGGATGGAAATCGTTACGTCGATTGGATGATGGCATATGGCGCTCTGCCTCTGGGCCACGCTCATCCGCTGATTGTGAAGGCCGTAGCGGAGGCCGCGCGCGGTGGGACGCTCTTTGCCGCCGCCACCGAAATCGAAATTGAGGTGGCGGAACTCATCCAGCAGATGGTTCCCGGCGCGGAGCGGGTCCGTTTTGCGAACACGGGCACGGAAGCGGCAATGGCTGCGATCCGTCTAGCGCGCGGCTTCACGGGCCGGCCGAAGTTCATCAAGTTCGAAGGGCACTATCACGGCTGGTATGACGACTTCATGGTGAATGCTCATCCGCAAGCCATCGCATCCTTGGGATACCGCAATGACCCGGTGAAAATCGCGGACAGCTCCGGGCTCAACCGCAGCGCCCTGGAGGACACAATCGTCGTGCCGTGGAATGATCTGGCGGCGGTGGAGCGGGCCATCGACACGCACCGGGGAAAAATTGCAGCCGTCATCACCGAAGGGATCATGGCCAACATGGGCGTCATTCCTCCTGAAACAGATTATTTGAAAGGGTTGCGGCATATCACCCGCGACAACAAGATTTTGCTGATTCTCGATGAGACGGTCACCGGCTTCCGCATCGCTCCCGGCGGTTGCCAGCAGCATTACGGTGTCGATGCGGACATCCTCACCTTCGGAAAAGCCCTGGGCGCCGGGTTGTCCGTCGCGGCTCTAGCGGGCCGCGCCGAGATCATGGAGGCGCTGGCTTGGGGCGGCGTCTTGCACTACGGCACGCAGAATGCTTCGCGGATTGGCCTGTTTGCGGCGCGCGCCAGCCTGCGAGAGCTTTGCCGCCACCGCGGAGCGGCCTTCCAGCATCTTTGGGCAATCGGTGAGAGTCTTCGTTCCGGCTTGCTTCGTGTGTTTCAGGAGACGAAGACTCGCGCCATCGTTCAGGGCGTAGGACCGATGCTGCAAATTATGTTCACGGAGCGCCCGGCCATCCGTGATTATCGCGATTTCTGCGCGCACGTGGACCAGAAGCGTTATCAACGGCTGGCCTTGGCGCTCTTCAAGCACGGAGTGTACATGAGTCCCTCGCCCGCGCTGCATTCGGTTGCGTCTCTGGCACACACTGAGAAGGACGTGAAGTTTACGCTGGATGCCGCAAGAGAGACCCTGACGGAGCTCTGCGACTGAGATGACTAATGGTATGGCCAACTGCCGGCAAGCCCTGCACGGCAAAATCGCGCTGATCACCGGCGGAGCGTCGGGCATTGGCCGCGCCACGGCGATCTTGTTTGCAAAGGAAGGCGCGGCCGTGGTCATTGCCGATCTCAATGTGGCGGACGGAAAAGAGGTGGAGCAGGCCATCATCCAAAGCGGCGGCAATGCACTATTTGTGTCCGCCGACGTGACCTGTGCCCAGGATTGCCACCGCGCCGTCCAACGCGCGCTTGAAACATTCGGCGGCCTTCACGTTCTTTTCAACAACGCGGGCATCATCCGGCGCGCTTCGGTCACGGAGCTCGATGAATCCGATTGGGACCGGGTGATGAACGTGAATGTGAAATCCGTCTTCCTCATGTCGAAGCAAGTGGTCCCGGTAATGGCCAACGCTGGCGGCGGGTCCATCATCAACACGGCTTCCGGCTGGGGTTTGGCAGGTGGTTCGAAGGCGGCCGCCTACTGCGCTTCAAAGGGGGCGGTCGTGCTGCTTACGAAGGCCATGGCCATCGATCACGGGCCGGAGAATATCCGCGTCAATTGCATTTGTCCCGGCGACACGGACACTTCCATGTTGCGCGTCGAAGCGCGGCAATTGGGTCAAACCGAGGACGGCTTTCTGGTGGAAGCAGCGAAGCGTCCTTTACGGAGGATCGGAAAGCCGGAAGAAATCGCGCAGGCCGCGCTCTATTTGGCCAGCGATGCTTCCTCCTTTGTGACTGGAACAACCCTGGTGGTGGATGGCGGGGGACTGGCGGGATGACAAGACGGCGCGCGAATGCTTTATTTCCGTTTGCGTTCCTCCCGCCGGCCTCATTGCGGAATTTCCACTTCAGCGCCGCGCCGCTCGGCCGATACGTAGGCGCTGTAAAGCACCGCCATGGTGTCGCGGGCGAGCGCCCCATTGGAAAGCGGCTCCCGGCCGGATTGGAAGCACTCCACGCAATCCTGAATCTCCTGCGGATAACCATGCTGCCAGTCCTCGTCCGGCGCGGGGTTGCTCCACCCTTGCTTGGTGCCGATTTTCTCGGTCACGTAGACATCCTTTAGGAGTTCTTCGCGCGGATTGTAGGTCTCAAGGGCGTCAATCGGATTCAGATTGCAACGCGTGCGATGATTGTTGGCGAAGACTTCGAGCCAGTTGTGGACGCCACCCAGCACGAGTTCGCTCGAAAATATATCGGCCACTGTTCCGTCGCCAAAGGTGACATGGATTTGCGCATAATCTTCCACGTCGTCGTAACTGGTTCGCAAGTAGCCCGCATCGATGAAGCTCTTGAGCCGTGTAATTTCATGCATTCGGGCGCTAACGGTGGCGGGGCGGATTGGCTTCTGGCTTCGCGCCTCGCCTTCGGACCGTTTTAGACTCAAGGCGGCAGTCAGCGGATGGCAGGCTTTGCCCACGGCGGAGCCTCCGCCCGAAAATTTCCACGCTCCGTAGTAGGGTGAGTGCGAACCGCTGTGGGACTCGTCTCCAATGATCCACAATATCTGGCCGCCGCTCTTCACCAGGATTTCGCGTTCTTTGGCGATGGCCGGCGCATAGACCCAGTTTTCAGCGTAGGCAATCTGCTTGCCCGATTCTTTTGCTGCGGCCAAAATGCGATCGCAACTTGCCAACGCCTCGCGCAACATGGTTTCTTTGGAGAAGGTGTTACCGCGAAATTCTCCCGTTTGCGGCCCATAATAGCCGGTGAAAGGTTTTTCTACGATCACGTGCTTGCCGCGACGGAGCGCCTGCACAGCCAATGGCTCATGCAACGCTCCCGGAGCGCAGATGTCAATCACGTCTGCCGCGCCGCACAACGCCTCAATCGATTCGAACGCCGCGATACCATGTTCACGGGCGAAGGCCTCACGGGACTCTGCTTGTGCGGAGGTCACGCCAACAACCCGGACGGGAACACCGTACACTCGCTGGAAAGCTTTCCAGTGGAAGCGCGCGGCAAACCTGGCGCCCACAATGCCCACGCGGATTATGTTCTCCGCCTTCAGATTCTCCAAAGTTCTCCCGCCGCAAGCAATTGGCCCGGAGGGCGGACGGCCTCGAGATTCCGTCACCCGGAGTAACCGGGATGGATTTATTGAGGCAAACCCCCGTTTGCCAGATGGACTCGAATCGTTAGTGCGCCCACTTCCGACCCGGAAGATTTGGCATGGATGCCCACGTTGTTCCAGCTTCCCACTTGACCAGGGGGCGCAAGAATGACGCACTCGGCCGGGTAAGTCTGGTGCGGCGGCACGGGGTAAATCGCGGGACCGGCTTGCGCCGTCCAGCCCTCCGGCAGGGCCACCTGGAGCGTTACCTCGCGGGCCGAATCCGTGTCATTGTGGATCAGAACCGGAACGTGCAGGACCCTGGCGCCAATCTCCACCTCGGGCGGAAGGAGGCTCGACAGGTGATCCAGCCCGTGGGCCGGCCAGAAGCGTTGATAAAAAGCAAAGGGACCACCGAGCTCGATGGAAAGCGAGCTGTGGGTTGCAGGATGGTAGCCGGGATGCGTGGCAAAAGGAATTGGTTTGGCATCCACTCCCTCAAAAACGTCAGCGGTTGGAGCGGACGGAACCAGCGACTTGCCGAAGATCAAGCGCACCGGCTGCTTGAAGAAGCTCAAGTTTCCTGTAGCCAGCGCCTGCTTCGCGAGCTGTCCGGTGTCGTCTTGAGTGAGATGAAACTTCATTTCTTCGGCCGCAATGCGGTAATACGGAAGGTGGCGAGTGGGCGAAATTCCGGTGTCTACGTAAACCGGACCTTGGCCCTTCAAGAAGCCGGTGTGCGAAGCGTCGGTGAAGTAGTAGATCTTCTTGGGCTGCCAGGGGTGAAGACCCTCGGTCAGATTACCAATACCCTGACGGTTGCGGGGCGCCGCAATCTGCTCTGGAAACCAAGTGGCGTCACCGGCCAGGTCAAAAGCCTCGGTGGCGATAACGCCGGCGGCTTGGTGATCGCCGTGATTCTCTCCGGCGACGTAGTGAGGTAGCCATGTCAGGATGACTTCCGGCCGGGTCAGCCTGAACAGGCGAACCATTTGATCGAGGGACGTGCCGTGGTTCCAGGTTTCGAGAGACCGCAAGACGTTCTGCCCGGGGGTATCCGGTCCGTTCATGAACCAGACATTCATTACGCCGAGATAGGCCAGGGCGCGGCGGGCTTCAATCTCGCGTTCGGCGCCCAACGCCGCCGCCTGCTCTTCGCCCTCAGCATTTCCGCCGCCATTTCCGCGCGTTCCAAAGATCACGGCCACGCGGCGATGGTATTCCTCGATTTGTTGAGCAAGATAAGGGGTGACTTCGGTTTCGTCATCTGGATGAGCAACGACCACCAGAATATCCGCCTTGTAGCGCGGGTCGGGCTGCAAAAGGGGTGGAGCTTGCTGGGTCTGCGCCATGACCGCGCCCATAAATATCATGCTGAAAATAGCCGCTTGCAGAAATCGCCTTTTCATTTTCACCCAAAAACCTCCGCCGCCGGGATGTGGGGTGGTGAACAGAAGAAGACGCGTGGCTTCGAGCCCATCGCGCGCGGCCACCATCTTCGGCTGCACACGGCGCTTCCGCCCGCCCCTGAAAAATCTCAGGAAGCATAACGGGTCCAGAGGATTTTTACAATGCCGTCTTTCGGTCTTTGTGAACACATTACTCGTCACAGGTCAATTTGTGGGACAATGCGAGCTTTGGCAGCGCTTGTGATTGGGCGAGCAAGGCGAGACTTAGAAGGAGGAATCAGCAATGCTGTGGGAAGAGGAAATTTCGGCACGGCAGGAGCGGGGACGCGCCGCGATTCAGCGCATTCTGAACAAGCCGCCCGGCGAAGCCTACGGTGACTACCAAGTGGCGTCCACCAGCGGTAGAAATTACAAGGTAGCCCTGCGCGGGCCGGGACTCTTTGAGAATTTCTGTTCGTGTCCGGACTTTGCGCGCAACACCTTGGGAACCTGCAAGCACATTGAGTCCTTGCTCCAGAGGCTGCGGAAGCGCTTCGGCGCGTCTCTGGCCAAGAAAACTTATCATCGCACCCGGGCCTCGCTTTCCCTGCAATATGGCGAGACGATTGACGTGCGCCTGCGGCTTCCGAATTCGCCCACGCCGGAACTGGCCCGTATCGCCACCCGTTACTTTGACGGCGACGGCCTGCTCCAGCCGGAACACTTCAGACAATTTGACCAGGTGTTGGAAGAAATTCGCAAAGCCGATGACCTGGCGGTGGTCTACTCGGACGTGTTGGAGTTCATTGGCCATGAGAACGAGTTGGCCGCGGGCCTCGAAAGAGAGAGGGCGGTTCTGAAAGAGATGGAGGCCGGCAAGCAGCCTCTAGAGAACTTGCTGAAAGTTCCGCTGTTTCCCTATCAGGTGCGGGGCGCACTGTTCGCCGCCTGTCACGGGCGCTCCGTGTTGGCGGACGATATGGGATTGGGCAAGACCATCCAAGCGATTGCCGCCGCGGAGCTGCTGCGGCGCTGGCAAGGAATTTCCCGCGTGCTGGTGATCGCGCCGGCTTCGGTCAAATACCAGTGGAAAACCGAAATCGAAAAGTTTTGCGGTCTTCCCTCCCAGGTGATTGACGGTCCCCTGGCCCACCGCAAGCAGCTCTATGACTCTCCCGAGTTTTTCACACTGACCAGTTACGAAGTGGCGATCAAGGATTTGGCGGAAATGATCAATCTGCGGCCGGACTTGATTATTCTGGATGAGGCGCAGCGCATCCGCAATTGGGCGACGGCCACGGCAAGGGCCATCAAGCAGCTCAAAAGCCGTTACGTGATCGTGCTGACAGGCACACCGCTCGAAAACAAGATCGAAGAGCTTTACTCCGTCGTCGAATTTGTCGATGGGCGCCGCTTGGGACCGGCCTTCCGCTTTCTCAAGGAACACCGCGTTGTGGATGAAAAAGGAAAGCTTCTGGGCTATCGGGGCTTGGACCAAATTCATCGCCAGCTCGAGCCGATTCTCCTGCGCCGCACTCGCAAGGAGGTGCTGAGTCAATTGCCGGGCCGCGCCGATCAAATCTTCCGCGTCCGGATGACGCCGCAGCAGACCGTCCCCTACCGTGAACAAAACGATATTCTGGCGCGGCTGATGAGCAAGTGGACTCGGCAGGGGTGGCTCTCCGAAATCGACTTGCGGCGTATTTCCTGCTGCATTCAGAACATGCGGATGCTCTGCAATTCCACCTACTTGTTCGACAAGGAGACCAATTTCTCCCCAAAGCTTGATGAATTCAGGGAAATCATCCGTGAGCTGACGATCGAAGAAAACCGCAAAGTGGTGGTGTTCAGCGAATACGAGCGCATGACGCGCCTGGCCGGGCAGTTATTGGACAAACTGAAAATCCGATGGGTCTCGCTGCACGGCAGCGTTCCGGGACCGAAGCGCGGTGATCTGATCAAGCGGTTTCGCGAGGATCCGGATTGTAAGGTCTTCCTTTCGACGGATGCGGGCGGGGTGGGCTTGAACCTGCAAGCCGCATCGGCCGTGGTAAACTTTGAGCCACCCTGGAATCCGGCGCGGCTGGAGCAGCGCATCGGGCGCGTCCATCGCATGGGGCAGACCCGTCCCGTCCAAGTGATCCATCTGCTCACCGAGCACAGCATCGAAGAACGGGTGTGGGAAACGCTGCGGCTCAAGAAAGCCTTGTTCGCGGGTTTATTCGATTCAGCGGCGGCGGAAATCAGCTTTGAGAAGCTGGGGCGCAAGACCATGTTGCAAGCGATGAAGGAGGTTTTTGCCGAACCGGCTGGCGCCAGCGTTCCCGCGCCTGGAGCCAGTGAAGCATCAGCCACAGCGTCGCGGGTCATTACACCTAAAGAGTCTGAAAACGGGGCTGCCACGGCGTTGGAGCCGCCAGGCCCATTACTTGTCGTACCGGCGGCAATTCCGGACGTTAGGGCAGATTCAGAGCTTCGACCCGCTGCTCCGCCCCTAACAGCCGGCAACCGGCCCGCTCTTGACTTGGTTCAAACTGCCGCCACGCTGCTCGAAGCGGGCTTGGGCTTCCTGCGCTCACTCGAATCAGGGTCTTCTCCGGTCCCGGCTTCCAATCCTTTGGAACCGTTTCAGCAGAAATTGGCCAGCCTCATTCGCACCGATCCTCAAAGCCAACGTCCGGTCTTGTCGATACCGCTGCCCGCGAGCTTTACGCTGGACCGGGTGGCCCGCGCCTTCAAGGAGCTTCTCCAGAGCCAGACGGGGTCTTCCTGAGACCGTAGAAGATGGGTCATCCCTGCGGCGATCGATGTTTTGCCTGTTCCATGGCGATCTCGTTGATGTGGGAAAGCGCGCGGGCGCCGGAAGCTCCCTCGATGGCTCTGACCGCGATTTCCTGCACCTGATGCTTGGCCTCCGCCAATTGCTTTTCAAGCGCCTCGATCTGTGCTGTCTGCCGGGTTAGATTTTCCTGCAAGGTCTTGATCTGAAGCTCGGCCAGACGTTTCTCAGACTCATTTTCTTTCTTCAACAGCACGACCTGCTGATCGAACTTCTGTTGAGCAGCTTGTGAGGCTTCGGCCGCGGCCTGCTCGGCGGCCTGCTTAAGGCGCAGCGGAAATTCCTCGGACTCCTTGCGCAGCCGCGCCAGATCTTCTTCACGCTCTTTGAGCGCGGCCTCCCGCTGCTGCCAGCTCTTTTCCAGGGACTCCTGCTTTTCCTGATTTTGCCGCTCTTGCAGCTTTCTCTCCTCTTCGTACTTATCCTGGGCTTTCTTCCGTTCGAGCGCCTTTTTGTATTCGTATTCTTCGATCTCTCGCTGCCGCTGCTTCTTGAGCAAATCTTCCTGTTCCTTCTGGTCCCTCTCCGTCCGGCGCATCTCCTCTTCCCAAGCAGCTCGCTGCGAGGAGATCTCTGCCTCAAGCAGCTCTTTTTGGCGGGCATAATCCTGCACGAGCTGATCGAGGGCTGTGGCTGCAACATCAATCTTGTGAAGTTGCTCGAGCTCACTTCGTTCCAGCGCCACCGCCTCGCGGACTGTTCCTAGACGTTCCACTTCCTCCAACAATTGACCGGAAAGACTGGCCAGCGCCTTTGATACCTCAAGGCCCAATCCGGAGATTTTCTGCACGACCCCTTCGGCTGTAATCCCATCAACCGCCTGACGAATCCCCGCCTCTCTCGCTTTGGTTGCCTCTTCCAATTTTGAATCCGCCGCTTCCCGAGCGGATGTTACCTCTTCCTGGATCTCGTCAAATTCCTGCTGGACCTCCGGCTTGGACCGTTTCGGCCGGACGGCGGACTTCGTAACTTTGGCCATAACGATTCTCCTCTCCTGTTTCCTTATTTCGCTTGTTGCTGCTTGAAACAAAGGATACCACAAGCGGCTTGAAGCATCCGTGTGCGGCTAATCCCCGCGCCAAATGCCGGTTCCAGTGGAGTCGTGAATAGCCAGAAGCGTTTTCGAATCAACGCGAGCCATTGCAACGATAAAAACAACCCACTTGACAGTGGGAAGAGTTCGTTAGATAAATATAATCCCACTTGAATGCTTTCAGGAGAAAAGTTCATGATCCGAAATGGAAAGTTGTTTCCGATCACCTTCGCATTCCTGGCGCTGGCATTTTTTGGATCGATTCAAGCTGCCTTCAGCCAGGCGGTTTCGGGGAACATCCTTGGAACGGTCACGGATCCCTCGGGAGCCGCCGTGCCCGCAGTCAATGTCGTCATTCGCGACACGGACCGGGGAATCGATTATCAGGTTCAGACCAACTCTACCGGCAACTATCTTCAGACCCATTTGCTGGCGGGACACTATCGCGTCACCGTCGATGCTTCCGGTTTTGAGAGGTTTGTGGCGGATGCAACTGTGCAGGTGGACGCCTCGACGCGGGTTGACGCTCATTTGGTTCTCGGCAAATCCACCAGCACCGTCGTTGTCACCAGCGAAACGCCGCTGCTCAAGACCGACCGCGCCGATGTCAGCAACACATTATCCTCCTCGGAACTGGAGAGCCTTCCCGCTCTGGACCGCAATTTGACGGAGCTGGTGCTGGCCATGCCCGGCGAGCAACAGAATGGTTGGTCGCACGCCGCCAGTGAAAACCCGCAAGCGGGTTTGCAAATTGACGCCAACGGCCAGATCTTCACGTCCAATGGATTCCTGCTGGATGGCACGGAAAATGAAAGCCCGCTGCTGGGCATTGCGGTTATCAATCCCAACATGGATTCGTTGCAGGAATTCAAAGTGACCACCAGCAACTACGATGCGGAGTTTGGCTCTGTCTCCGGCGCTCTTCTGCAGGCTACCACCAAGGCCGGCACCAACCAATTTCATGGCACGCTTTTTGAGTTTCTGCGCAATGACATTTTCAATTCGGCCGATCCCTTCACTCAGCTAAATCCACCATTTCAGTGGAACCAATTCGGCGGCTCGATTGGGGGGCCCATCAAGAAAGACAAGCTTTTCTTCTTCGGCGATTTCCAGGGCACGCGCCGCCGCACGGGCGCTTCGCTGGTGACGACCGTGCCCACCGCGGCGGAACGCAGCGGCAACCTGCAAGGCTTGCTGGGGAGTTACATCTGCGCAGATGGCACCACCTCCAGCAACGCCTGCGCCAACCCGGTCATAGTGCAAACAACCCAGGGCACCCAGGTTCCCGCCCAAGCGGGTATGGTATTTGACCCGAGCACCGGCAATGCGGATGGAACCGGGCGGCAAGCCATTTCCACAGGCGGCCAGGTCAATGTCCTGACGGTTCCCGCGCCGCTTACCAAAATTCTGGGATATCTTCCCTTGCCCAACACCGGCTCCGCCGGCCAGATTGTGAACAACTACATTGCCTCCGGCTCCGAGCTTTATGATGACAATCAGGCTGACGTGCGCCTGGATTACAACATGTCGGACAAATCGCACTTCTTCGGCCGCTATACCATCAGCACATTTCTGATCAATGCACCTGGCGCTTTTGGAGACATTGCCGGCGGGCCAGCCTTGACCGGCCTTAATTTTGCGGGCGTCTCCCACGCCAGGAACCAGAGCCTGGCGCTGGGCTATACCTACACTTTGAGTCCGACCCTGGTGGCGGATTTCCGGTTTGGCGCTTTCCGCTACCGCGTGCGGGTTGACCCGCAAGGAGTGGGGACCACGCCCGCAACCAGCTCCGGACTTCCCGGTTTGAACCTGGGAACCATCGCCACCAGCGGCATGCCGGCTTTTTACATTAACGGCAACGGCGGATTCGATTTCGGCTACGCCTTGGGCGTCAACCAGTGCAATTGTCCTCTAAGCGAGACGGAAAACCAATTTCAATGGGTCAGCAATTGGACGAAGGAATACGGCAATCACGCCATCAAGTGGGGCGCGGACGTTCGCCGCGATCAGCAACAGCGCATTCCCAGTGACTCGCACCGTTCCGGAGAAATCACTTTTACGGATGCCGTGACCGGCAACGCTACAGTGGACGCCATTGCTAACGGCAGCGCCACCACGGGCGCTGCGCTGGCATCGTTCCTTCTGGGCCAGCCCTCGGCTTTTGCCCGCTACTTCACCGGCATCGGATTTTACCCCGGTCTGCGCCAGACCCGCCTTTTTCTCTACGGGCAGGACACCTGGCGCATCACCCCCAAGCTGACGCTGGATTACGGCCTGCGCTGGGAGGATTATCTCCCTCAGACCGCTGCCAAGCCGGGAGGAGCGGGGAGCTTTGATCCAAACACCGGCCAGGTGCTGGCCGCCGGCATCGGCTCGGTTCCGCTCAACATGGGCGTGGTCCCATTCAACTTGGGTTTCGCCCCGCGCTTCGGCGTGGCATACCAGGCGCAGAGCAACACCGTGCTTCGCGGCGGCTATGGCTGGAGCTACACGCCCAGCGGCCTGGGCTCGGTCTTTGGGCAGGCGCCGGAATACGATCCTCCCATCTTGATTCCCCAGACCATTCCGCAATCCGGCCCATACGCTTCGGATTTCAATCTGCTCACCGGTCCGCCGTTGCCCACCAATCCGCCCATCGGCTCCAATGGCCGCTATCCGCTTCCGGATGGGATCGGTGTGGATTATTTCTTTAATCCGCCCAGTTCTTTCCGCATCCCCATGGCTTACTTCTGGAACACCACGATTCAGCACGAATTTTCTAACAACCTTTCCTTCCAAGTGGCCTATGTGGGCAACGTCGGGCGGCATATTTTCCTCAACAACAACATCAATCAAGCCATTCCGGGTCCTGGCCCGTTCGACCCGAGACGGCCGCTCTACCCCAAGTTCGGGCTTGAACAAGGCATCTACCAGGATTGCAATTGCGCCAACAGCAGTTACAACAGCCTGCAGGCGGAACTGCAAAAACACGCTTCACACGGCCTGGACTTTATGCTGACTTATACTTACTCCAAGGCCATGGATTACACGGAGACCGGCCCCGCCGACAACAATTACAATTGGCGTCCGGACTACGGCCCGGCGAGCTGGGACCGGACTCATGCCCTCACGCTCACCAACGTCTGGCAAGTGCCTTACGGTCACGGCCAGCGGTTTGGCTCGAAAAGCAGCAAGGTCGCGGACGCGATTCTGGGTGGGTGGAGCCTGGATGGCGTGACCACGCTCGACTCCGGCTTCCCGTTCACCCCGAATGTTTCGAACACCGCCTCCGTCAACGCGGACTTTAATAATGTCCGGCCGGACATCATCGGCAACCCCATCGTCTCAAACCAAAGCGCCGCGCTGTGGTTCAATCCCGCCGCCTATACTGATCCGCGCCAGCTTTATCGCGACGGCACCGCCTCCCGCGATTCACTTTGGGGGCCGGCGATGTACGTCTTCAACTTGGCGCTGGCCAAGACCTTCGTCATTTCTGAAACCAAGCGGCTCGAATTCCGCTGGGAAAACTACAACGCTTTCAATATTGACAACTATGGCCTGCCTAACAACATTATCGACATCGCCGGCGCTGGCCAGATCACTTCCACTCAGGTTCCAATGCGCCAAATGCAGTTTGGACTGCACTTGTTTTTCTGAGGTATGACACAATTCATCAGTCTTTTCAGGGACCTTCTTTGAAGACACCAGGTATCCATCTTTCTTTGATCCGCCGCCAAATCTTGTGGGCTGCGCGTCCATTGTTTCTGGCCTTTCTTGGTTTGTTTCCCGCATTCGGATGGGCAAGCCCCGGTTGCTCTGTTCCCGTCCCCGCCGGGCCCAGCTTCATTATTCCCGGAGCGCTGAACGGCATCGTTTATCATCCGGACCTCACGCTGGACGCTTACGCGCCTCCGGGAAAGCCAAGACCCGCCGCCATCGTGATTCATGGCAGTCACGGCAACAGCCGCACCCACATTGACCAGCTCCTTGAAGTCCTCACCCGCGCCAACTACGCCTGGTTCTCCGTGAATTATCGCGACGCTCAGGACGTGGCGGCAGCGATCGATTATGTTCGCTGTCCCGGCCGCTTCAATATTACGCATCACCTGATCCTGGCAGGCGCGGGAACTGGTGCAGCTATTGCTCTGCGGCTTGCCTCGCGCAGCCATGTGCAGGGTGTTGTGACCTTCGGAACACGCTTTCCTTCAACTCCTGAATCTGGCACCGCGCTGCTTCCGTCAAAATCTTTGCCTTCGTGCCCGGTGCTGATGTTCCATGGCACGAAGGACGATGATTCGCCGCCCGCGCCCTTCGAAACTTTGTGCAAGCGCATGAAGTCGTGTGTCTTCGTGCCCGTGCCCGGCGCCATTCATGAGCTTGAGAATTGGCATCCCGATCAGTGGCAGTGGAAGGAACAACTCGCAGCATGGCTTCGCGGCAATCGCCGCGGCTTGTGGAAGGACATCGCCTATTCCCGTCCCGGCGGCCGCAGTTTGTTGATGGATGCTTTTATCCCCGATGGCAAAGGACCGTTTCCTGTCGTCATCATCATGCACGGCGGCGGTTGGGAAGCGGGTGACAAAACAACGTATGTCTCACCCGTGTTCGAGCCGCTGGCTCGGGCCGGGTTTGCGTGGTTTTCCATCGATTATCGCCTAACGCCCTACGTCCGCATCCCGGATCAGTTGGCCGACCTGCGAAACGCCATCCGCTTCGTCCGAGGACATGCCGCATGGTTTCACGTTGATCCCCAGCGCATTGCCATTCTGGGCGAATCCGCCAGCGGACATCTGGTGGCTCAAGTGGCCTCGGAGCCTTGCGACGGCTGCAACGTCCAAGCTGTGGTCTCCTTCTATGGCGTCTACGACTTTGTTCCCTGGACTCAAAACCTGGGATCGAAGGCATTCCTAGACCGGCTCTTCGGCTCCTGGACTCCGCAAACTCTCCGGCAATACTCGCCCATCGATCATGTGAGCCGGGCCATGCCGCCCATCCTCCTGATCCAGGGGACGGGCGACGAGCTCTACAAGGGAACCATGAGCTATGTGGAGCGCCTGAAGCAGGCCCACGTCCGCTATGATCTGGTATTGCTGAAAGGCGCGCCGCATGGCATGGAGAATTGGGAAGGCCACCCGGAATGGGCTTTCTACAGGCAGCGATTGGTTGAATGGCTTCGCGCCACGCTTCAGAAATGAAAATGCCGAATGCGGACCGCTGTTTGCCGCTAAAGAACTCTTCGCCGTAAGCCGCAACAATTCTCCACGCCGTTCGTATTACCGGTTTCAGGACATGCTGTTCATAGCTTCGTGAATTAAGGGGATTGCCTAAATGAAGACGGCGGCCACTGCGGTCCAAATGTTGATCCGGTTTGTTGGCTTGATTCTTATCGTTCTCGGCGTGCTCTTCTGGACGGGCCACGATCTGGAGTTGATTCCGGTTCATATCTACATCGGCCTTTTCTTTGTGCTTCTGCTCTGGACGCAATCCTTGCTGGCGGCGCGCGCCAAGGTGGGCTTGGGCTTGGCCGGCGTCGAAATCGTGTGGGGCGTCGCCGTGCTGGGTCTCGGCATGATGCAAGGACAACTGCTGCCTGGAAAGGCGCATTGGGTGATTCAGGTGCTGCACCTGCTGCTGGGCGCCGGGGCCATCGGCTTCGCCGAGAGGGTGGGCGCCCGGATGAAGCGTGCGCCGCAACCCCGGTAACACTGCCGAAGCTTGTCCATTCTCGTTGCTGAGTTTCATCCCCATTCCAAGTAGTCCCGCCGGACGCCACGATCCGGTCAAGCCAGTCTTGCCAAAACAACGGAAGACCCGCAGGGTTTAAGGTCCGAGCCCGGCAATCCCAGGCACATCATCCATAGGCCCGACGCGGGTGGTTTGGCGGCGCAAAATCCCGACCATTCCAACAGGCAGCATGGCGCTTTTTTGGCTTTGAATTGGCTTTGAACTGGGTTGTTGCGGCGAACAAAGCCAAAATTGGTCATCGGCCTTTGATTTTAAATAGGTTACGTGGCTTTGTTCCTGAAATCTACGTAACTTACGCATCATCTATGGGTTAGCCGACTTTTCAATGGCTTTGATAATGGCTTTGAATCGCTTTGTTCCATTCTATTTCTCCATGTTTTCAGTGGATTACAGACTTTTCCACAGGCAAAAAAAGATTGTTTTTTTCGCCTCATTTTGCTCGCACCCGCATTTTTACTGGGGTTTTCACATGCTCGCCATGGCTTTGTTCCCCGAGGGTAATTCCGGTCTATTGTTTTCAACAGCTTACGCGTCATTTGTTGCACCCACGCCCGGATGTCGGTTTCCACAAGGCTGAAACCCGCATTTTCGCTGGGGAATCTTGATGCCTGGTCCGGTTTTGCGCCTCGAGCGGACCGCCGCTACAGCAAGCCCCGGCTCTCGGAGGGGGCGAATGGCGGCCCGTCAGTGCGCGGCCGCAGCGCTTGAAACGCCTCGAGGAATCGAAATGACTGTAACACGGCCCCATGAGACGGTGGCGACAGGTGAGACGGGTGAGACAGTTTATTTTCGCGGCACGAAAAGCGCGAAGATTCAGGCAGTTCGGCAGGATTTCCGGGGCGCGGATGGCGCAGGGGGGCGGCGTTAGACCGGGCAAGTGTGTCGTTTAGGGACACTGCCGAAGGGGTGGCGCAGACATTGCCGTCCATGTCTGCGCCCTGGTTACAGACCTCTCCTTCATTCCAGAATACAGGTGTAAGCGGCAAGGAAGAACCCGGCTTGTCAGGGGCGCCGACATGAAAACCAATGTCGGCGCCACCCGCGAAGCATCAAGAGAGCCCGCCGTCAGCAACGAACTCTTTCACAAATCCGCTCCCTAATGTTTATGGGCTGCTACAGCCTCTTCCAAAGCCTCGCGGATGAATCGCTGATAGGGAATACCCCGTGCCTTGGCACGGCTCTTGACCGCCTTCAGCAAAGGCTCCGGCATCCGCATGTTGACCCGTGCCCCCTTCTTCTCGAATTCGAACCGGACGGGGTTTGCGCCGGAGAGGTCATACTCCGTAAGATCAGCGGTATCGACGAAGGCTTCCGCTTCCTTGTCACTCTTGAAAGTTGGGATTCTCTTTTTCATAGTGCTGAACTTCCTTCCCGTGCATGTAGCGGGCGGTGACGGGCCGGATGTACCTCCTGCCGCAGTCTTGCCGATGGCCTTGAAACGGCTTTCGGTCAGAGAGTGCGCTTCATCCGGCAGGATCATGATCGGCCGCAGGAAAAGAGATTCGATTTCCTCCGCTGAAACGCCATGCTTGAGACATTTGCTGCGGTTTCCTTGATCCCAGTCAAACCCCGCTATCCGGTGTTCCACTCAACCATGATGACATTTGTATGTACTTATGTCAAGGTATCTTTGAATGGGTAGTGGTGCAGTTTGGTTGCTGTAGCGGCGGTCTGTGACCGCCGAACTTTATTTCTCAACAGTTTCCGGCGCTCCCTGTCAGGGCAGGCTCCGAGCGCCGCTACAGCAAACTGACCCACTACCTTTGAATGTCCAACATTGACAATGATGGATAGAAATGATATTTTTAGCCTGAAATGACCTCGGAGTATTGCCCGTGAACGTCCACCTCACGCCTGAACTGGAAACGCTTGTTCACAACAAGGTCAAGACCGGCCGCTACAACTCCGCAAGCGAAGTGGTCCGCGAAGCGCTACGGCTCTTTGAAGAGAGGGACCGGATTCGAGAGATCCAAATTCAGCAACTCCGGAAGAAAATCGACGAGGGCTGGGCTTCCCTGGAGCGTGGCGAGGGTGTGGACGGCGAGGAGTTCTTCAGAGGCCTTGACCGAGAAGAGCGGGAACTGGGGCGGAAGCGCAAGCCGGCATGAAGCGCTTCAAGCTTTCGCCTGAAGCTGCGCAGGATGTTCGCGAAATTTGGGCCTTTATCGCAGGGGACAGTCTTGACGCCGCCCGCCGTGTTCGCTTGCAGATTTTTGATGCCTGCCAGAGGCTTGCTGAGAACCCGGGAGCCGGACACAGCCGGGAGGATCTTACGGATAAGGCGGTGCGCTTCTGGCCGGTTGGCTCATACCTCGTCATCTACAACCCGGCGCGAAAACCCGTCGAAATCGTCCGCGTCGTACACGGTGCCCGTGACGTTCCAAGCCTTCTTTAGGATTGGGCCTGCGCCACCCTCGGGACGAAAAAGATGCGATCCGTGAGCAGCAGCGCCGAGTTTGGGCAATTCAAATTCTGCGGTTTTTCTGTTGGTTACCTGCGAAAGCCGCAGACTTCCTTTAAAACGGAAGTCTGCGCTACACAAGACTTGGTAGCCACGGCAAGAGCTTTTCTTGCCGTGGGTTCTTAATTGGACGGGTGAAAAGCCCACGACGAGAAAAAACGCTCGTGGTGGCTACCACTGCAGCAAAATTAAGGGTCGGCGGTCCAAGAGTCGGCGCTCATAGAGCGCCGCTACAGCTACCTCGCGGCGGGGCGGAACATTTTGAAAAGCCGGGTCAACGGATCGTAGTAATCGTCAACCACGCGTTCCTTGAGCGGGATGATGGCGTTGTCCGTGATGGTGATGCTTTCCGGGCAGACCTTGGTGCAGCACTTGGTGATGTTGCAGAAGCCGATGCCCTGGGCCTTTCGCAACTCGGTTAGCCGGTCTTCGGTGTCCAAAGGGTGCATTTCCAGCGCGGCGGCGTAGACAAAAAAGCGCGGACCAATGAACTGGTCATACTGGTGGTGCTCGCGGAGGACGTGGCAAACGTCCTGGCAGAGGAAACACTCAATGCATTTGCGAAACTCCTGCACGCGATTCACGTCCTGCTGTGCCATGCGCCAGGTGCCGTCCGGCGCGTCCGGCTTACGTGGTTTGAAGGGCTTGATCTGCGTTTTCACGCGGAAGTTCCAGGAAACGTCGGTGACCAGGTCCTTGATGCGCGGGAAGGTGTGCATCGGCTCAACTGTGACGGGTTTGTCGAGGGGCAATTGGTTGAGCCGGGTCATGCACATGAGCTTAGGCATGCCATTGATTTCCGCCGAGCAGGAGCCGCACTTGCCCGCCTTGCAATTCCAGCGCACGGCGAGGTCCGGCGCTTGGTTCGCCTGAATTTCATGGACGGCGTCGAGCACCACCATGCCGGCGGTCACTTCCGACTCGTAATCCTGGAACCCGCCGCCCTTTGCATCTCCGCGCCAAATCCTGAACGTGGCCTTTGCCATCACTTCATCTCCTCGATGATCTGTTTCAGTTCCTCGGGCATTTGCGGAAGGGGCTCGCGCCTGAGCTGCATTTCTCCATCTGCTCCCTTTTGAATCACCAGGTTGAATTTGGAGAAAGCATCATCCTTGGCGGGATAGTCGTCGCGGAAGTGAGCGCCCCGGCTTTCCTTGCGCTCGATGGCGGCGCGCGCCACCGCCTCCGACACGGTCAACAAATTGCGTAAATCGAGCGCCGTGTGCCAGCCGGGATTGTACTCGCGATTGCCCGGGACGGAAACCTTGCCAGCCCGCTCGCGCAAGGCGGCCAGGTGTTTCAGCGCTTCATGCAGCTCTTCTTCCCGCCGTACAATGCCCACCAGGTTCTGCATCATTTCCTGCAAATCATGCTGAATCTGGTAAGGCGCCTCTGCCGCTTGCCGCTCGAACGGCTCCAATGCACTGCAGGCGGCAGCGTCCACTTCATCGGGGTTGGTCAGCCCGGCGCCGTGCTCCTTGGCAAACTTCGCCGCAAACTCGCCGGCACGCTTTCCGAAAACCAAAAGGTCAGAAAGCGAATTGCCACCCAGCCGGTTCGCTCCGTGCAGACCGGCGCCACACTCACCCGCGGCAAACAGGCCAGGGACGCTGGACATCTGGGTTTCGGCATCCACCCGCACGCCCCCCATCACGTAATGAGTGGTGGGTCCTATTTCCATCGGCTCGCGTGTGATGTCAATGTCCGCAAGTTGTTTGAACTGGTGATACATGCTGGGGAGCTTCTTCTTGATGTGCTCTGCCGCATTGGGCAGTTTCTGCTTGATCCAGGAGATATCCAGAAACACCCCGCCGTGCGGGCTGCCCCGGCCTTCGCGGATTTCGCGCACAATGCAGCGGGCCACGTGGTCGCGCGTCAAGAGTTCAGGCGGACGCCTCGCGTTCTTATCGCCCTGCGTGTAGCGCCAGCCTTCTTCGGGATTGTCGGCGGTCTGGTTCTTATAGAGCGGCGGGATATCGTCAAACATGAAGCGGCGGCCTTCTTTGTTGGTCAGGATGCCGCCTTCGCCTCGCACTCCCTCGGTGACGAGGATGCCGCGAACACTCGGAGGCCAAACCATGCCGGTGGGATGAAACTGGACAAACTCCATATCCATGAGTTCGGCGCCGGCATGATAGGCCAGCGAATGGCCGTCGCCGGTGTATTCCCAACTGTTGCTGGTGATTTGATAGGCGCGTCCAATGCCTCCTGTCGCCAGCACTACGGCTTTTGCCTGAAACAGCCGAAAACGTCCTCGTTCGCGGTCATAGCCGAAAGCGCCCACCACCCGGCCATCGTCTTTGAGCAGCGTGAGGATGGTGGTCTCCATGTGGAAGTCGATTCCACGATGGATGCCATGATCCTGCAAGGTGCGGATCATCTCGAGGCCGGTGCGATCACCGACGTGGGCCAGACGAGGATACTTGTGCCCGCCGAAATTGCGTTGCAGAATCCGCCCGTCCTGGGTGCGGTCGAACAGCGCGCCCCAGGCTTCGAGTTCGCGCACACGGTCCGGAGCTTCCTTGGCGTGCAACTCCGCCATGCGCGGTTGGTTCAGGTATTGGCCGCCGCGCATGGTATCGGAAAAATGGACCTTCCAATTGTCCCGGTCATCAACATTGGCCAACGATGCCGCAATGCCGCCCTCCGCCATCACCGTATGCGCTTTGCCGAGAAGGGATTTGCTGACCACGCCGACCGTCACGCCCGCCGCCGAGGCTTCAATGGCGGCGCGCAGGCCGGCGCCGCCCGCGCCAATAATCAGGACGTCGTGCTGGTGGGTTTCGTATTCCGCCATCAGAAGATTCTCCAATCCCGAATCAAACCCATCGAGCACATCCTGACGTAAAAGTCCGTAAAGGCAACCCAGAACAAACTGCACCACGCCCACTTCATGTGGCGGGAGTTGAAGCAGCTTACGCAATTGAAAAGTGTGCTGCGGACCGGAGAGCGTCCAAGCTGGTCACAATGCCCGCCCGTTAAATGGCGCAGGGAATGGCAACCGAAGGTGTATCCGCTAAGCAGAATGACATTCACCAGAAGCACCAGTGATCCCACTCCAAGTCCGAAATGGCCGTCAAACCATAAGGCTTTCCAGAAGTCATGGGCCAGGAGCACGACGAAGCCCAGCGCGAGATAGAGAAAATAACGGTGGATGTTTTGCATGATCAGCGGAAAAGAACGCTCGCCGAGATAGCTCTTGCGCGGCTCACCCACGGCGCAATTGGGAGGGTCCGCCCAGAACGCTTTGTAGTAAGCGCCGCGATAATAGTAACAAGTGACGCGAAAGCCGCCCGGCGCCCAAAGAATTAGTATAGCGGGCGAGAATGGAAGCCAGCCAGGGAACCATGCGGGCTTCGCGCCAAACCAGGCAAAGCGCGGGTCGCCAAATAGTTCCGGCGAATAAAAAGGGGATAGATAAGGACCGAAACGGTAATGTGTTCCCTGAAGCGCGGCCCACGTGGCATAAACAATAAAGGCCGAAAGCCCCAGGAAAACGGCAAGCGGCGATACCCACCACGCGTCCCGCCGCGTCGTGGCGCCGAAGGCGGCGGGCTTGACCCCGATCGTCTTGACAAGGACATCCTGAGCCATGAGTGATTTTCCTCCACAAATCCCGCTAATCCGCGCCACCGCCACTGAACGGGGCGGCGGCGCTTCCTGTCCGTTGCAGCTTATCGCAGAAGGTGGATCGATGCCAAGACGCAATTGGGGCTTAGTGGTGTCGCAGTTTGCTTGCTGTAGCGGCGCTCTATGAGCGCCGAATTTTATTTATCAACACCTTCCGGCGCTCATAGAGCGCCGCTACAGCAAACTGAGACACTACCTGGGGCTTAGCGTCGTCTTTTGCGATGTTCCAGCGATGTCTGCGCTGGACTCATTCGTTCCCGGCAAGCCGCGTTTGCATGCACAGATTCATGGCAGGAGTTACCTCCCGGAAAATGGCAAGCATGGCGTCCACCAGATCCACACCATTTGAGCCTTTCACCTCGTCTTCACTCATCGCATAGTAGAGTTGAAAACCCGCCCATCGATCCGGAGGGGCGGAAGCAAGCAATTTTCGCAGCTTGGGAGCTCCCTGCCAATTGGAGCGGGAAAGTTTTGTGGAGTTATCCCACGCGCCGGCTTGAATGCAGAAGCCTTCCCGGCTCACCAGCCGTTTCAGCTCTGGTTCCATCTTGCCTCGGGGCGTGAGCGACCGCAGCAACCGGCGCCAATCCCAATCGGGTCCCAGTTCGCAAACGCGATCATCCCGGTTGGATTTCACATAACCGCGCTCCACCTGCAATCCGCATTTGAAGAGCTTTTCTCCGGTATCGATCATCAGGAAAAGCTTCGAGCAACCAAAGCTGACTTTGGAAGAGAATGGCTTCGCAGCGCGATTGGCGCGCGGCAGGTAGCCGATCCACTGCCAGTAGACTCCACGTCCCCAGCGTTCCGTGACAAACGGCTCGCCATAACGCGCTTCAAGCTCGAGCTTCAGGATGCGCGTGATGCGGGCGTTATCCTCCAGATTGCCCACATGGATGCCCCGGCGGAAGTCGAGGTACTCCGGCCGGAAGGCAATGGCGGTTTTGGGTAGCGGCAAGCTCGATCGCTTCTTGGAAGCCATATCTTAAGAATATCGCGCAAAACCTTCGGATGGGCACTAAACATGAAGACATAAGCCGGCGACGGGCATTCGCTGTAGCGCCGCTCGGAGCTTGCCCTGGCAGGGAGCGGCGAAATCCGCCGCTGT
>CALCEB010000198.1 GCA_937900045.1 uncultured Acidobacteriota bacterium | reverse complement strand
ACTCAGGCCCCTCGAATCCTAAAGTCAGCGCTTTTCACGCCGGATTCAGGTCATAGAGCGCCGCTACAGCAAATTGCGCCACTACCCAATCGAACATTGCCTTGACAAGATAAGCCCCCCACAGTTACTTCTAAGAGGAAGCCGTTTTATTGGGAGGTCGTCTAACGGTAGGACTGCAGACTCTGGATCTGCCTATCGGGGTTCGAATCCCTGCCTCCCAGCCAATTTTCCGCAAAGCGTTCAAGGCGCCTTTCGCGCAAAGCCGCATCGCCAAAGCCTTTCACCGCTAATTTCTGGCCTCGACGTTCCGGTCCTGCGATGATTGCCTCGCTGGCGAGGGTCTCCAGGCCAACAGTTGTTGTTTCACCCAACCGGCATCTTTTTCTTTATGGCAAAGCAAGCAGGCGTTCGGGCTTTCTTTCTGGCCAAACCGCTGGGTCATATCCGCATCCGGAATCTGATCGAATTCGTGGCTTCGGGCCTCAAAGAGGAGAGCGTCCACAATGCGCGGCATATGGCAGGAGACGCAACGGCTGCCCTCGGAATCGTAAGGATGATGGGTGTGCTGAACCCGGGCTGTCTTCGTCCGGTACTCGCCGTGACATTGCAGACACATCTCGCCGGGATGACCGCGAAACCTCAATGAAGTTGGATTGCTGGCGGCATGGTTGGGGTGCGGATCATGGCAACTGCCGCAGGTTGCATTGCCCCTCTTGTAGCATTGCGTCCGCAAAAGCGACTCGACAATGAAAGTGGTTTGGCGGAAGCGCCCATCCTTATAAAATCCCTTCCGCGAGAATTCATCATAGGGGCGGCTCTTGTAATGCATGAAGAACTCGCCGCGGCGCGAATAGTTCAGTTCGCCCCTTGCCCCCGGTGAACGAACCGCGGACTGCATGTGGCATTGAGAACAGACTGCCAGAAACTGCTGCGCCGTGACTTTTGCAAAATCCACGGGGGGATCAATCGGCCGCTTCTCATAGGGCTTGGCTTTGCGCATGGCCTGGACATGCCTCAAAGACGGTCCGTGGCACATTTCGCAGTTGATGCCCGGCTCGCGGAATTCCAATCCCTCAGGATCGAAACCTCCGCCCTTGACGTTACGCAGTTGGCTGGTGTGGCAGACGGCGCAGTTGGCCTGGTAGCTGGTGAGCGGAGAAATCTTCAGCCACTGGGTTACATCGGCGCGAGGGCTGTTGGGCGGATCGATGATCTGCCAGAAATCGACCCACTTTTTCTGAATCCGGTTGTATTGAATGGGCAGGACGTGCACTTCGCCATTGGGAAGAATTGTGGCGTACGCCTGTTCCCACTTGGAGCCGATGGTGTCATCCACCCGGTAGCGATGCCATTCACCCGAGCCGTCCCGAATCTCAAAGTAATCGTAGCCTTTGCCGGAAATCATGCGAGCGAAAGGGACCTTGGTTTTCGAGGGTTCGATCGTCAGCCGGCCATTGCTCCATTTGTCTATTTCGCCGACATAAAAGGTGTTGTCGTCCTTGAAATCGCCGATCACGTTTCCAGGGGCATACGGCCTGAACATTCTGGACATGCCGGTGTGGGACCAGTTTTCATAGGTAACCGGGTGGCATTGCTGACAGACTTTGGAACCCGCGTAGTCCGGAAGTTCCCGGGTGCTATCCGCTGGCGCTGGCGGCAGATTCTGTTCGGCCGGAACGGCTGGGTCTGGGATCGACTTGACGTAAATCTCGAACGGAGTTTGTGAATCGCGGGCTGATGCGGCACGAAGCTTCTGCAATTGCTCGATGGCCTTTGCCTCGAGCGCCCCTCTCAGGCGATAGGCGCGGGCAAAGTATTCGGCTGCCGCCGGAATATCGCCAAGAGCCAGGCTCGCGAGTCCCGCAAGATATTCCACTTCGTCGTCGTCCGGGTTCAGGGATGCCGCGTGGCCAAGATCCTTCAGTGCCTCTTTCAGCCCCCCGGTCCGCTCGGTCTCAGTTTTCGAGGCGAGGCCCTTCGCCATTCTGGCCCGGCCTAAAACAAAATAACAGGAGGCTTCAAGGCGGGGTTTCAGCAGACTCCATTTCTGCCTTGAAACTGAAGCAGGTCGAGCGAAACGGGTCAAATCGTCCAGGGCGCTTTGGGCGCTCGATTCGGCCTGCCGGTAAAGGCCTTGCTGCGCCTGGACGTCTGCAATGGAGACGAGCAGGAGCTCACTTTCTGGATAGAGCCGCAGAGCTTGCGCCGCGTACTTCAAGGCGCTGGCGTAGTCCCCCACCTCAATCTTGGCCTTAGCGGCTATCTGGTAAACCTCGGCCAGAAATGCGGACCGTGGATAAGCATTGAGGAAATTGACAGCCTGCTTGATCTGTGCGTTTGGATCCTTCTCGCCGTAGAGAGCTAAAATCGCGCTATGTTCGCCAGGGCTTTGCGCTTCATCAAAAACGGTGGTTCGCCTCTGCGTTTGGTTTGTGATGAGCGTATCAATATCTTGGCCGGAGCAACGGGAGGATTCTGCGCACACCACGAAGCACAACGCCAACACCATGCCGAAGCCCGGGAAGGAGGCGCGGAGCAGCGGACTCATTGGGTTCCTGCGTTGCATACAAATGCCCTTTATAATCCATCATTGCAAGAAACCAAGGCCATAAAAGCGGCGCCGGCAACTCAAGCACCGGAACGGAGTCAGAAGGAGAAGAGGGAGCAGGTGCTGTTCCAATGCATTCCGCTTCTGGGAGCGCCGTACCAAACCGCTCGTGCAGTAACGGCAGCGCCGCGTGCTGGACCGCAAGATCTCATCTGCGGTTTCATAGACAAGAATTTGGTTGGATGCCGTAGGTTGACCAGGGAACCCGAATGCCATCGGTAGCCATCGATCAGGCTCGTTTTGAATTTGCATTCGTTTTTTGCGGATGAATATGGGCACGGTTAAACTGAAGACCGCGATTCCGGCCAACACAAACATGATAGGTGTGAGCACGAAGGGCGCCTCGTTGGCTGGTGGAGGCTCTTGAAGGTTTAGGACTAACGGCGATGGCGAGTCAGAATCGAGTTCACCCGCAGGGCTTCTAAATTCTTCCGTGGTCAGAGCACGGAGTTCGAACGGCGGGACAGGTGAAGAAAACGGAAGATCTTCGGTGTCCCCTGCAGTGCCGCTGGTCACCGTTTGCATTGGATTAAATGCGATAGTTCCCTCGCCGGGGTCGAGCGTGTTCTGGATGCAGCCGAAATCCTGCGCGAGTCCGGTATAACTAATTAAAGTTGGACTTAGCACAGAAGGGGCAACACAGGCACTCATCGTGTCTGCAATCGCTGGGCAACACGAGACGAGAATCGCAAGCAGAGCAGTCCAAAGGCCTTTCATTGGAACCTCTCTTCATTGGATTCCCCTCCTAAATTTCTCAACTGTATATCATTGTAATAGTTATTTGATGGAGTGAGCAACCTGGAAGACCATGTATATCGGGTTGTGGACTAGAATTGGCCTATGGGAATTCAAGATGACCCCCAAACTATTCCTGATCTTGCCATCGAGACCGCCAGGGCAGGGCTTCAATTCTGCCGAAAATGGGATAGCAAGAAAAGCTTCCGCATCGCGCATTATTTCCTCGACTAAAGATTTGCGGTTGGAAGCCGGCCTGTGGCATCCTTCCCAATTGCCTGGTTTCTGAGTCTTCCTCTTCCTCATTTTTAGTCCGCTGCGGGGCGTAGTTTTGTTGCCGGCTTGGATGAACGTTGCAGTGCACGCCGCATCTCTAGTCTTTAGGAGCATTCTTGCTCGAACGGCTATTCAAGCTCAATGAAAACCAAACCACGGTGCGGCGGGAGGTGCTGGGCGGCCTGACCACCTTCATGACGATGGCTTACATCATCGTGGTCAATCCGCAGATTCTCTCCGAGGCTGGAATGCCGGTGCAGGGAGTTCTTTTTGCCACCTGCGTTTCTGCGGCCGTGGCCACCCTGGTGATGGGGCTGTGGGCGAACTATCCCATTGCGCTCGCCCCTGGCATGTCCCTGAACGCCTATTTCACCTATTCGATCGTTCTCGGTAAAGGCGTGCCCTGGCAGACGGCGCTCGGTGTCGTATTTCTTTCAGGGCTTCTCTTCCTGCTGCTCACTTTGACGCGAGTCCGCGAGCAGATTGTCAACGGCATCCCGGACTGCCTGAAACACAGCACCGCGGCGGGAATCGGGTTGTTCATTGCCTTCGTGGGCCTGAAGAACGCCAAGCTGGTGGTGGCCGAAAAGTCCACATTTGTGGGCTTAGGGAGCTTCGCCAACCCCCAGGTTCAAATCGCAACCTTCGGACTGCTGCTGACGGCGGTACTGCTGGCCCGGAAAGTGAAAGGAGCGATCCTGCTTGGCATTTTTGCAACGACGGTTGCGGGAATTTTGCGGGGTCTCGGCCAATTGCCGAAGAGCCTCATTTCTTTGCCCCATCCTTCGGGCACTTTGCTGAAACTGAATCTGACCGGCGCTTTACATCTGGGACTGGCGGAGATTATTTTTGCCTTTTTCTTCGTCGATCTGTTCGATAACGTTGGGACGCTGGTGGGCGTGTGCGAGCAAGGCGGCTTCATGCGGGACGGCAATTTGCCTCGCGCCAGCCGCGCTCTATTGGCGGACGCGGTGGGGACGCTCTTTGGCTCTTTGACGGGGACATCCACCGTCACCAGTTACATCGAAAGCGCCACGGGCGTGGCGGCTGGGGCGCGCACCGGGCTTGGCAATCTGGTGATCGCGGGATTGTTTATGGCGGCGCTGGTTTTTTCGCCACTGGTTAGCGCGATTCCCGGCTATGCCACTGCGCCGGTGTTGATTCTGGTGGGGGCGCTGATGTGCCAATCCGTGGCCCACGTGCGCTGGAACGATTTCAGCGAAGCCTTCCCGGCATTCATCACCATGCTGGCGACACCCCTGACCTTCAGCGTAGCCACTGGATTGAGCCTGGGTCTGATCGCCTTTACGCTCGTGAAGCTCGGCTCCGGAAAGCGCCGCGAGATCAGTGTTCTGATCTGGGTTCTGACGCTTCTGTTCCTGCTGCGGTATGCGTACTTGGCTGTGCAGTGAGATTGAAGTGAGTAATTCTCAAATGGTGGTTCCAGTCCTTCTTTGGGGCACCCATGATGAAGCGACATTGAAGGGCCACCGCAGGGAATTGGCAATCGGACGGCAGTTATAGATAAATGCAAGCGAGAACGGCGATGAAGCTTCCGGGTGGTGACTGCGCGGTGGTGGATTTGGAGAAGCTGCGGAAATATTGTTTGAGCGTGCACCACCCGCGAGGCCGTCACAAGGCGCGAGTCTTCGCGTCAGTACTTGGTC
>CALCEB010000197.1 GCA_937900045.1 uncultured Acidobacteriota bacterium | reverse complement strand
GCGACCTTGTAGGAGCCTTGCGCCCAGGCAAGCGAAGCCGTCAGCAAGAAAATGACAAAATTAAGAGACCTAAAAGCTCGTTTTACCATCATGGCTTCTTGTCCTCTTGAAGGGAAATTGAAAAAGAAAAGGGGAGCTCTAGGTTTCAAGCTCCCCCGTCCTTTTCGGGATACCGTGGCAATCGAAAAAGTCAGAGGGTAAACGTTCCAACGTAGGCGCTGCGTTCACCCATCAGGTTCCAGACCATTCCCAGGCCTTTTCCCTCGTATTGGGCCTGAAGAGTGTAGGCGGGCATCGCGTGGTTGACCTTGGTAAGCGGGGGATAATACCGAACTTCATTTCCGCATAGATTGTCGCCCATGCAAAGGCTGCGCGTCTCAATCTTCGCGAGTTGTCCGGCCTTCACCTGGACCACGCCCATTTGTGATCCGTCCTGAATCTGGATGGGGGCACTGTAAATGCGGACGACGTTGGCCGCCAGACGCCCGCCGGCGGAGCGGACGAATTCAATCAAAGCCTGGCGCTGCGCAGCGTTGGCGCGTTGGTCCACAATCAGCACGGTTTTTGCCGGGTAGGGATTGTGATCGGGAGCGCCAAGCGTGTCCTTTGCATCGACCACCGCCACCACGCTTAACCCGTTCAGTGAAACTCCATTCCACTCGCCGTTGCGAACTTGCCAGGCAAGAATAGCCTGCTTGCCTTCGAGCCCTACTTGTGAATTCGCATAGCATGGGCCCGTGTAAACTTCCGCGCTACGCACCTCGACATAGTTTCCTGTGATTTTTGCGCTTGCCGGAATAGCAAAAAGGGCTAGCAGGAACAGCGGCAGAACGCTTCCTATCAGGACTTTTTTCATTTTAATCCTCCTATTGAAACTCCGTGGCTTGCCGGCAAGAATCAACAGAACAGGTTCTTGAAGAAGGCCCAACCCATAACCTGCGCCAATTCCCACCTGCAACCTGGCAATCCGCATTCATTCGCCTCCAATGAACACGTCCTCATGGATATTCTACTCCTCAACGGGCAAATGATTCAACCTCTGAGTCGCTGATCAGTGATGAAGTAGCAGGGCCCGATGAGCGCCGCGGCAACAAACAGATCCGGTACACGAACTTTCTACTGCTTGCCGCCGATGAGCCACGAAGATAGAATGGCAGTATGCGACGGCGCGAATTCTTGATGTTGGCAGGAGCGGGTGCTCTGGTGGCTGCGCGTCCTTTGCGTGGGGACCACCACGTGGACTCAGCCGACCCGCTGGTGGTGGATTTTGATCTTCAGACGCTCCGAGGCCGGTACACTTCGATTGAGGATTTTTATATTCGCAACCATTTTGACACGCCCATGGGGCCTGGCGATGGTTTGTTGCAAGTTCAGGGCGAGGTCAAGAAGCCACTAAAGCTCGCCTTGGCCGACCTGGACCGATTATCCACGGAGAACGTGGGCGCCGTCTTGGAATGCGCGGGAAATGGAACGGGGCCACGGGCGCTGGCCAGCAACGGTTTGTGGCAAGGCTGGCGGCTGGCGGACGTCGTCTCCATGGCGCAACCCACGCGGGAAGGGAAATTCCTCCACTTGATGGGCCGGGATGGATTTGCGCGCAGCGTCCCTTTGGAAGGCGCGCTCGCCAACGGCATGCTTGCCACCAAGCTCGACCATCAACTTCTTCGCCCCCATCACGGTAAGCCCTGGCGCGCTCTCTTTCCCGGCTGGTATGGAATGGACTCGGTCAAGTGGCTGGAGCGAATTGAAGTTTCGCGGGAGCCCTTGCCTGCGGTTGGTAACACTTACTTGAAGCTTAGTTCCACCCCTTCGGGCCAAATTGAGCGCGCGCCCTTGCCACCGATCCAGGTTAAATCCATTATGACGTTCCCTACGGCCGGAGCGGTGTTGAAGCCTGGCGCCGTTCAAGTGGCAGGAGTGGCATGGTCCGGCGTGGCGCCCGTGGCGAAAGTCGATGTGAGCGCCGACGGCGGCCAGACCTGGCAACAGGCCAAGCTCGATCCCGGCGCCCGCTATGAATGGGCGCTGTGGCGTTGCTCTTTAACCCTGGTAAAGCGGGGAGTGGTGGAGTTGGCCTGCCGGGCGACGGATGCGAGCGGCAACGCGCAGCCCAGCACTCGGGACGCAACCCGGATTGATGGCTATGTGAACAATCTTATTGAGCACGTGCGTTGCCTGGTGGTGTAAGACGGACGCAGGGGTACGCCATACTATTCCACGGCCGACTCGTTTGAGGGTCCTCATGAAAACTTCCCATATGGCAAGACGGCTTCCGGGGTTTCTTTTGACACTGCTGATTGCGACGCCACTTTGGGCCCAGGTCCGGCTGCCAGCCCAAAAAGTCCATTATGACGGTGCGAGTTGGCACGTGAAAGGCCAGGGCTTCGTCTGTTGCCCTTGCGCCGTTCCCTGCCCTTGCCGCTCCAACGCACCTCCGACTTACGGGCATTGCGAAGCAACGCTCTACGCCGAAATTCATCAAGGACATTATGCCAAGGTCAGCCTGGATGGTGTGAAGTTCATCCAAATTGGCGGGGATTGTTCCATGTCCTACCACCAGCTCAGTGCGATGTACTTGGACCCTTCCGCGTCACCGGCGCAGCGCGAGGCATTGATGAAGCTGATCGCCAGTTTTGCGAAGGGACAAACCGTGGATTTCCCTTACGTGTTGGCGGCGCCGATTGATACCCAGGTCACAGGCGGCCACCTTTACAACATTTCGATCCCCGGAATTTTAAGGATGCTGATCGACAAGAATTGGGGACTGCCGAATCAACCTTTTTCTCCCGTCGCGGCGCAGGACAATTTTGCGAATGAGCTTCTCTATGTGCAAAACCTCCGTTACAAGGTCACGGACGGCGCCGCCAACCTGCATTTCGATTATAGCCGCCGCCAAGCCAACTACCGCGTCATAGATCTCGGTCACAGCCAATACCAGAATCGCGCAATGCTGATCCAGTTCACCAATGGGAAAGGGTGGTTCAGCCCAGACCAATTGCGGCTGATTCAGGAGCAGCACCTTCCCATTCCCGATCTTGCCGTGGTTCGAAGGCAGGTGCTTTCAATTCTCCGCAAGAGTGGAGGCGCTGGTGCTGGGCGGTAGGTTCAAGATCGCTCTTATTTTTTTATACCTCTGCCTTCCGGCCGGTGCGCCGCTACATGCCCAGACGAGTGAGCAGGATCTGGTCCGCAGCGGCATGAAGGCCGTCAGCGCCAATGATTTCGCAGCGGCGGAAAAGACTTTCGCTCAACTCGTAAAGCGGGATCCTTCCCCCGGTAACTACTATCTGCTGGCTACGGCTGAGGCCTCGGCCGGAAACTTGAAAAATGCTGTTACTCACTATGAGCGTTCCATCGCATTGGGCAACAGGTCGGCCTCCGTTCATTACAATCTGGGCATCACCCAAATGCAGCTTCATCATTCCGGCCAGGCCGTCCACGAATTTCGGCTGGCGCTTGCCCAGGATCCCAAGTTTCCCCAAGCAGCCGCGGTGCTGGGTTCGGCTTTGATCGCTGCTGGCAGGCCCGCCGAGGCGGTTTCCTATCTTGAACAGGCGCTCCGGCAAACGCCAAAGGATCCCGCCATCTGGGCGAATTTGGTTCAGTGCCAATTTGCCGCGAACCAATCCAGCGGAGC
Organism: uncultured Acidobacteriota bacterium; assembly: GCA_937900045.1. Lineage (GTDB taxonomy): Bacteria > Acidobacteriota > Terriglobia > UBA7540 > UBA7540 > CALCEB01. The sequence goes on along the minus strand of CALCEB010000197.1, from coordinate 11,097 downwards.
TTTGAAGACGATTGACAAAGCGACGGACGCCCTCCCGGAGAATCCGCGCCTTGAAATGACCCTGGCATCCGCCTGCCTGCACCACGGCCAGCCGGAAAAGGCCCGTGAGCTTCTGGAAAACGCAAGTGAGCTAGCTCCGCAAGATATCAACGTTAAAACGCTCCTGGCAATCGCCAGCCTCGCTGCCAATGAGCCGGTCGAGGCTATCGCCGTACTCAAGGATGTTCCGGCAACCGCCGGCGATCCAGGCCAGATCGACTTTCTGAGGGGCCGCGCCTACCTGCTGACCGGGAAATACGGCAAGGCCTTGCCCTTGTTGAACGCCGCAATCCAGGCGCAGCCCTCAAATCTGGAATATCTGCTGACGTATGCCCGCGCTCTGCAGACCGAGGGTGATTACCCGAAAGCCCTCGAGGCGCTTAGGAAAGCGCGGGCGTTGGCTCCGGGCCAGGAGGCGATTCCTTACCAAACCGCCGTGACCTATGCCTTTATGGGGCGTTATTCCGAGGCGGAAAAGACCTGCGAAGAAGCCCTCCAGATTCAACCCAAGGCGGACCGGGTTTACTTCCTCCTGGGGATGATCCAAATCGAAGAGAATCGAGATGCGGATGGAGTTCGTTCCCTGCAACAAGCGGTTTCACTGAGGCCGGACATTGCGCTTTACCATTCAGCGCTGGGAATGGCTTTCTTCAAGCAGAGAAGCCTTGCTCAGAGTAAGGTGGAATTGGATAAGGCGCTGAATTTAGACCCCAAGGTTACACCGGCATATTTCTGGCGCGGTCAATTGCTGGCGCAACAAGGTAAGAAGAGTGACGCCATCTCCGATTTTGAAACCTTTGTGGCGCTTGATCCCAACTACGCAATAGCCTATAAGCGCCTGAGTGACCTTTACTATGCTGACGGTCAACAAGCCAAGGCCGAGCTGGCGCTGACAAAATACGATTCCCTGAAGTCCCGGCCCAACACCTCAAAGCACGATGCCCTGGACGACCTGCTGCCGGGGAATTAGGGTGTCGGGGCTGGATAATAGGCAACTCTCAAGCCTGGATTATTGAAGACCTTCTCTGGGGCGGCTTATCCCGGTAAGATGCCTTAACGGGTTGGTGCAACCCAGGTCCGCCGGGGCTACACCGTGGTCATCAGGCCGATGGTCTTTGGACCGGCGCCCTGCGGCCTCCAGTATTCAATTCTCTCTTTCCACCCCTGGCGGGTGCGGCGATAGCCATCAAACTGCACCCCGGAAACAACGGCGGCGGGTCAGTCTGAAGTTGCGGCGCTCGGAGTTTGCCCTGACAGGGAGCGCCGGAAACTGTGGACAGATAAAGTTCGGCGATCACAGACCGCCGCAACAGCAACGAAAATGAGCTGGTACCGGAGCAACCCTAGCAACCCCCAAATCAGAACACTTGGCAACTGGGGTGAAATTTTGATATTCCTAATAGCCTGCGGTTTTTGCTTTGGCGATGCAGGAAGCACCGTGGATTTCGCGAAACAAGAAGTTGGCATCTAATGAAATGAGAGGGATGGGGCGACTATATTTTTCTGGAGAGCCGTTGGTATGATCTGCGCCGCAAGGAATATGAAGATCGGGTGATCCTGAAACAAGAAAGCAACAGGCAAGCCGCCAAGCTGGCGTTTTTTCTTTTCGCTTGTCTCCCGTCACTTTTTGACAATCAACACATCCAAAACTTTCCGGATGGGAAGGACCAGCATGATTGAAGTTCAGCAACTCACCAAGCGATACGGACCCACCCTTGCAGTCTCGGACATCAGCTTCGAGGCGAAGAAGGGGGAAATCCTGGGTTTTCTCGGGCCGAACGGCGCGGGCAAAACCACAACCATGCGCATCCTCACGGGATATCTTCCGCCCAGCGAGGGAACGGCGCGGGTGGCAGGCTTCGACGTCGTGACGGAGCCTTTGGAAGTGAAGAGGCGCGTAGGCTATCTCCCCGAGCTTCCACCGGTTTATACGGATATGACGGTCACGGAGTATCTGACTTTCGTGGCGAAGATCAAGGGGGTTCCCCGTGGCGATGTGAAGAAAAGAGTCGACGAAATTAGCGAGAAATGCGCCGTCGCGCACGTGCGGACCCGGCAGATTGGTAAACTCTCCAAAGGCTACCGGCAGCGGGTGGGGCTGGCGCAGGCGATGATCCACAATCCTGAAGTCTTGGTGCTGGATGAACCGACAGCGGGACTGGATCCTAAACAGATCATCGAGACGCGAGAGTTGATCCGGGGCATGGCCGGGCAGCGTACCGTAATCCTGAGCACCCACATTCTTCCAGAGGTCTCCAAGACCTGCGAACGAGTCGTGGTGATCAACGCAGGCAGGGTTGTGGCTGAAGGGAAACCGGAGGAATTGACGCGGCGCCTGCAAGGGTTTGAAACCGTGTTGGTGACGGCGGAAGGTCCGGCCGGCGCTATCAAGGAGAAGTTGGAAAGAGTGGGTGGCGTGAATCTGGTTGAATTTCAGGGCGAACCGGATGGCCGAGCCACTTTTGAGGTCCATGCTGAAAAGGGTAGGGACGTGCGGGCTGAACTGGCGCGGGCCGTGGTGGAATCGCAGTGGCGGCTTTACGAGCTCCGGGCGAGCGGCATGAGCCTGGAAGATATCTTCCTGAAGCTCACTACCCAGGATCTGGTGGAAGGCCACGCCGCAAGCGCCGCGGCCGAAGCGCCTACTTCCGAGCCGGAACAGCCTTCCCAATAAATCGCCGCGCGGCCTGTTCGGACATCATGAAATTCAGGAGAAAGGAAATCCGTCATGCGGAATATTTTGGCGATAGCGGGGAAAGAAATCCAAACTTACTTCACATCCCCCATTGCCTACCTGGTGTTGACAATATACGCCGCGCTTTGCGGTTTCTTCTTTTACAGTTTTGTGGCCACCTACGTCGTGCAAATGTTCCGCATGATGGAAATGGGCCAGATGGCGGGGCAGTCCCCGAACATCAATACCTGGATCGTCCGGCCATTGTTTGAGGGAGTGCTCACCGTGGTTCTGCTGTTGCTGCTGCCGCTGGTCACCATGCGGCTGTTCGCAGAAGAAAGAAAAAGCGGCACGATTGAGCTGCTCCTTACCTCGCCGGTCACCGAACTCCAGATCATCTTAGGAAAATTCCTGGGAGCGCTCACCCTTTACATTGCCATCCTGGCCGTGACCTTCATTGACATCGGCATGTTGTTCTTTTACGGGAATCCCGATGCCAAACCCTTAATCGCCCAGGCCCTGGGCGCCTTGCTCTTCGGCGGGGCGCTGCTCTCGCTGGGAATGTGGATTTCAAGCCTTACCCGGAATCAGATCATCGCCGGAGCGGTTTCGCTGGCAGTATTCCTGCTGCTTTATGTTTTCGACTGGGTCACATCGTATTCGAGCGGGCCGGTGGGCCGGGTGATGAGCTACATGGCCTTCGTCACGCACTTCGACAATTTTTCCAAGGGCGTTATTGACTCGACCGATCTTGTTTACTATCTTTCCGTGATCGTGCTGGGAATATTCCTCACATCCCGGTCGGTCGAGGCGCTGAAGGGGAGGCCTTAATTATGGCGGACAACCGGCAACAACCATCCCGTCCCCGCAACCGGGTCCTACGGGGTACGAATTTCGTTATTTATCTGATCGTGGTCATCGGCATTATCGTGCTGGCGAATTGGTTCGCCAACCAGCACGACGTGCATTGGGATTTGACGCCGAACAAGCAATTTTCGCTTTCGGCGCAAACGCTGAAAATCCTCAAAGGGCTCCGCCAGCCCGTCACCTTATATGTCTTTGACCGGGCCGATGCGTTTAAGGCGCGCAAAGATTTGTTGGGCCTTTATTCCTCGGCTTCGCCGAATGTTTCGGTGCGCTACGTGGATCCGGACCGCGATCCTACTTTGGCCAAGGAATTCGGGGTGAGGAGCTATGGCTCGATTTACGTGGCCGCAGGCGCCCGCCATCTGGAAGCTGAGTCAGCTACGGAGCAGGCCATTACCAATTCGCTGATCCGGCTGCTGAAGGGCACCAAGACCGTCTATTTTGTCCAAGGCCACGGCGAGCGCAACCTGGACAGCCCGGACCGCTTCGGATACCAGAAACTGAAGCAGGCCCTGACTGCCGAGGATAGCAACACCAAAACCGTAGTCCTCCTGCAGACCATGCAGATTCCGCCAGACTGCTCACTTCTGGTCATCGCGGGACCGAAGAAGGATTATCTGCCTCAAGAGGTGGACCTGATTGAGAAATACATCCAGGGCGGGGGCCGCGTTCTGTTGCTGCTGGACGCCGGCGTGGACATGCCCATCCTCGCTAAGCTTTTCCAGGACGAAAATGTGACCCTGCAAAACGACTTGGTGATTGATCAGAATCCCGTCTCACAAATCTTCGGGACCAATCCGAGCATGCCGCTGATTGTCAAGTACGGATCGAATCCCATCGTTCAGCCGCTGGAACGAACGGCTACGCTTTTTCCCATTTCGCGCTCCTTTGAGATCGGAAAGGAGTTTAAGCAAGGCGTCACGGTGGATTCGCTCTGCGAAACCTCGGCGCAGAGCTACGGGGTGATGGGCTTCAATTTGCAAATGCGCGAGGTTTCTTACCGCCCGGGCAAGGATATCAAGGGCCCTCTGACGGTGGCTTTGGCGGGTACGGTGAACACCGCTTCCGGCGATAGCAAAAAAGAAGGGCGGTTCGTGGCCGTGGGAACTTCGTTGATGGCTTCGAACGCCTACTTGGACTTCCAAGGCAACCGCGATCTGGTGATGAACATGGTGGATTGGCTTTCTGCGAATGAAGACCTGATCTCCATCCGGCCCAAGCCTCCAGAGCCTCAGCACCTGAATCTTACGGGACGCCAGATGTCCGGGTTGTTGGCTCGCACGGCTGCCATCCCGCTGATCATCATCATCGTTGGTGTTTTCGTTTGGTGGAGCCGCCGATGAATAGGAGTTACCTCAAGACGATCGGGGCGTTGGTGATTTTTGCCGCGCTCTTTTTTACCCTCACTCACTGGGACCAGTGGCACAAGAAGAAAAAGGCCAAGAGTTCCACTCCCGCTTCCCAATTAATCGTGCCGCTCAAGACGAGCGAGATCACGTCCTTCACCCTCACGCCCCGGGATGGAAGGCCTATCACCTGCCAGCGGGTGGGGAAGAACTGGTCCATCGTCGCGCCCCCGAATATTGCGGCCGGGCAGGAGAAGATCCGGAATTTCCTGCAGAGCCTCACGACGGCAACCGTGAGCGAAGTCGTCGATCCCCACCCTGCTAGCGTCAAGGATTTCGGCCTGGACCCCGCCGCGGAAACCATCGATATCACCTCAAGCGGGAAACCGCAAAAGCTTACCGTTCTGCTCGGCGATATGACGCCGACGGGGGAGGGCCTCTATGCCCAGGTGGCGGGCAATCCGAGGGTGGTGGAGCTTCCGGAATATGCACACACCTCGTTGGTGCAGACGCTTTTTGACTTGCGAGATACTCACGTAATGACTCTTCCGGCCGATCAACTGCAGAAGATTCAGGCGGTCGCCGGCCCGGACCGTTATACTTTGACCAAAAACCCCGAAGGCGTATGGGAACTCGATTTGCCTCCCGCCGTTCGTGCCAGTTCTTACGCCATCGAAACGATGGTGGATAAGCTCCGCACCGAGACCATGAACAGCATCGTCAGCGAAGACAAAAAAAATGACGCGCCGTATGGCTTCACGAATCCCGCTCTGCGCCTGACGCTTACCGGACCGGGCGGGACGCAAACGGTGGCGCTCGGCAAGAAAGACGGCGATTATTACGACGCCATGAATTCTGCGCTTGACCCGGTCTTTACCGTCACGCAGGATTTCTTCAGCCAGTTCCAGAAGAGCGCCGATGACCTCCGTGAAAAAAAGCTGTGGTCCTGGGAGACGTATGACGTGAAACACGTGGACATCCAAACTCCCAAGGACCATTTCGTGTTCGACAAACAGAACGGACAGTGGAAGGAAAGCTCGCCGAAATCGCAGGCCGTGGATACCGGAAAGATGCAGACGTTCCTTTCCGATCTCAACGATCTGCGCGCGGAATCTTTCCCCCAAGCGAAACCCGGCGACTTCAAACCGTTCGGCCTGGACAAGGCTGGCTACAGCATCAAGGTGACGTTTGGCGACAAGAACCAAACGGAGACCGTGGACCTGGCGCAGCAGAATGGCAACCTTTACGCGCGCCGCTCGGATGATGTTTTACCCAGCGAGATTTCCAAAAAAACACTCGACTCCATTGTGAAGTCTCTGGGGAATTTTTGACATGGACCATTGATCGACTTCCCCTGTATGACCGGAAGGGCAAGGTTAAAACCGTGCCCTTCCAGTCTTCGAATGGAACTTCATGAATAATCCATGCACATAAGCAAAACCCGCCTTATGCCGGTTTGCCCGGCGCAATAACCACCCGGGAATTGCCGGCCCGGCGCCGGTCTTCACCGGCCCGGTTCACAGCATCACGGGTAAACTCACACAGCGCGAGTCCTGGCCCGTGCTGAAGATCCATAGGAAAGACGGGCTTCTGCTTGGCATCTTGAAAATCAATTTCGGACCACAAATTCCAGTGTAGTTTCCCTCCCGCCGCCACCAGCGCATCCGCAGAGCTGAGCGCCTTCTGGGCTGCTAATTTGAAATCCCTCTGCGAGCTGTCCAATACCATCAGGAAGAGCGACGGCTTGATGAATTGCAGGATGCTGTTGCTCTCCAAAATGACGTTTGCGGAATTCTCCACAGCCTGGAAAAGCGCCGGCACGGCGTCCCCGAGTTGGCCGGCGCGGACGCGCAACCAGAGGGATCGCACCGCGCCTGCGGCGAGGAAGCGGCAAGTATCACTATGCCCGCGAGCGTCTGATTCTTCGCTGATTTCGAAGGCGTGCCGCCGGGGTTTGCATTGGCAGCTATGGCCATCGCGAGAGCACACGCCATGACCATATTGGGTAATCTTCACGGCTGTCCAGTTGAGGGATGGCAACTCGCGGATGATCCCCTCGACGACCGACGTTTTGCCGATGTTCCGCGTGTGGCCGCCGACGACCACGGTGGGCACTGGCAAGTTCACTGGCGCGGTTTTCCGTTCGGCGTCTGCTGCCCGTCGTTTCAAGTCAGGCTCCGTGTTCGGCGCTGGCGGCGGTGGCGCGCACTTTTACGCCCGCCAATTCTTCAAGGAAGGTGATGACCGCCGCGTAATCGAGATCGCCCTTGCCCTGCGCTTTGGCCGCTCCGTAGACTTCCTTCACGGCAGCGGCGGTGGGCATGGGAACGTTCTGGGCGTAAGCAGATTCCATGGCCAATTCCAGATCCTTGTGCATCAGCTTAAGCGGAAAGTAAGGCGTGAAATCTCCCTTGAAGATGAAAGGCGCTTTGAAGTCCGTCAGGGTGGCGCGGGCCATGCTGGATTGAATGATTTCGAGCATGGTTTCAGGTTTTACTCCGCCCTTTGTGGCGAGCACAAATCCTTCGCAGAAGACTTCCACCATGGTGGCCTGGATAGCATTCTGCGCGAGTTTGGCGGCCAGTCCAGCGCCGTTCGCGCCGCAATGGATATGCTTTTTGCCGAGTAGCCGTAGCACCGGCATCACGCGGTCAAGCGTCGAACGCTCGCCGCCGATCATGAAGGTCAACTCACCAGCCAACGCGCCGTGCTTGCTGCCTGTTACCGGAGCATCCAGCATCGACGCGCCCTTGCCGGCGAGGTGGCAGGCGAACTTGCGGCTGGCCACGGGGCTGATGGTGCTCGAATCGATCAGCACGGCGCCGGAGCGAACGCTTTGCAGGATGCCGTCCTTGCCTAGAACCACTTCCTCCATCGCTGCCGTGTCACTGACGATGCTCATGATGATATCCGCTTCCCGCACGGCTTCGGCGGGGCTTGAGGCAACACGCGCCCCGGCCTTCTCCAACGGCCCAGACTTGCTCTGCGTGCGATTGTAGACCGTCAGGCGGTGCCCTGCTTTGAGCAGGTTCAGCGCCATCGGCTGCCCCATAATTCCCAATCCAATGAAACCGATCGATTCAGCCATCTGTCCTCCTGTTTATTGAAATGTTCAGATCGAAAATAACGGCACATCGTCCAATCAGAGCCCCTTATAGTTCTAAGCCGGGCGCCTCAGGCGCCCGGCTTAGAACTATAAGGGGACCAGGTTGCCACACCACGTATGAGTCTCAACCATGATTGAAGTCCAACCACAACCGCAGATCACGGACATTGTTGTCCGTGAATCCTGTCTCGATGGTGTCGCCCAAGGTCCGGAAGAAATGGTAGGAGTCGCTATCCGCGAGAAAGGCGGCCGGGTCCATGCCCAAGGCCGATGCGCGCCTCACCGTGTTCCCGTCCGCTACGGCGCCGCTCGAAGGGCTGTTGCCATCGCGACCGTCAGTGCCCGCGCTCAAGACGACTCGAAACTGGTCCGCAATTTTTCCCGCGGCATAGAGCACATAAGCTTGATTGCGTCCGCCCAAGCCGCGGCCCGTCACTGGACAGGTGACCTCACCCCCGACCACTAGGCAAACCGGCTTTCCCGGATGCTTGCGGGCGAGCCGCCCGAGCGATTCCAGATTCTGGTCTGCCACCTGGCGGTAATCCGCATCCCACAAGCCCGAGTCCACTTCGCTCTCAAACTTGAAGCGTCTTGCAATTTCCTTGGCGGCCTCCACGGCGTCGGTGTTGGATAGCAGGCAGAACATTTTTGAGGGGGCGAAGAGTTTGTCCCACGGCTTGGGAGTTTCTTCCAAAGTTCTCTCCGTAAACTGGCTCCGGATGCGCGCTGGAAACTTTTCAACCAGTTGATACTGGTCCGCAATTTCGTAGCATTCGCCGGTGGTGGACTCGTCAGCCACGGCAGGTCCCGAGGCCACCATGGAGGAGAAATCAGGAGGGACGTCCGAAATGTAAATGGTGAGCTGGCGCGCCGGGCTCGCAGCCAACGCCAGCCGTCCGCCTTTCACAGCGGAGATGTGTTTGCGAAGGACGTTCATCCGCTCGATTGGCACTCCGCCGGTAACCAGCACGCGATAGAACTCTATCAGGTCCCCCAGAGTGACCGAGGCTTGGAGCGGCTTCTCCAGCATGGCGGAGCCGCCGCCCGAAACCAGGAAGATTACAAGGTCTTCGGGTTTCAATCCCGCAACCAACTGCAACGCCGCCTCAGCGCCCTCAAGGCTGCCGGGGGTGGGGTAAGGATGCCCGCCCACGAAGTACTGAAACCGGTCGAGCTTCCTCGTCGGCCCGACGGGAGATATCACAACTCCGGCCTCAATCATGCCACCCATAATTTCTATAAGCGACGCGGCCATGCTGTTTGCGGCTTTGCCGAAAGCAATCACCCGGGACGGCTTTAGAATTTCAAATGCCACATCCCCGGCTGTGAGCGTGCCCATGGAGAAGTCAATCTTGCGCAGCATCGCCCTGTGAACATCAAGCCGCGCCATGGTTTCCATGAAGATCTGTTGAACGGCCTGCCGGCCTTTGGGATACAAAGGGGCGGCAGGTGAAACCGAGGCTCGTTGAGTTGCCATTTTATTAAATGTTCCCCGAATCAATTATTGGAGACGTTCACCCCAAACGCAAGCGTCCCTCCCTCAGCAGTAGATTTCCGGATTCACGACGTTGGGCGGGCGGCGGCCCTGAAGCGCGGCGAGCAAATTTTCCGCTGCCAGGCTCGCCATCTTCAAGCGTGTTGCTGCCGTGCCGCTGCCCACGTGCGGGGTCAGAACGACGTTCGGCAACTTCAGCAATGAAGGATGAATTTGCGGCTCCTCCTCAAACACGTCAAGCCCCGCACCGGCAAGCCCTCCGGATTCAAGCGCCTCCGCCAAGGCCGCCTCGTCCACCACTTTGCCGCGCGCGGTGTTGATCAGGAAAGCCGACGGCTTCATCAGGGCAAGCTCCGTCTTGCCCATCAGGTGATGGGTTTCGGGCGCATAAGGAACGTGGAGAGTGATGAAATCGGATTCGGCGAGCAGAGTTTCCTTGCTGACGTACTCCGCGCCCATCTCGCGTTCGATGCCCCGGTCAACACGGCGGCGGGAATGATATAGAATGCGCATGGAAAATCCGCGCGCCCGGCGCGCCACGGCTTGACCGATATTGCCGAAGCCGTAGATGCCGAGCGTTCGGTGATGAATATCGCTTCCCCAGAGCAGGCTCCAGGACCATTGCTTCCAGCCGCCCTCGCGAATAAAGCGGTCGCCTTCCACCACGCGCCGCGCCACAGAAAGCAGGAGAGCAAAGACCAGGTCGGCGGTAGTTTCCTCCAAGACGCCGCCGGTGTTGGTCACCGGAATCCGGCGCGCGCTGCACGCCGCAACGTCCACGTTGTCATAGCCCACGCCGGCATTGGCCACGACGCGGAGCTGAGCAGCTTCCTTTACCACTTGGCCCGTCACTCTTGCCCCTGCCAGGAGCAATCCTTCGATGCGATGCTCGCGCAAAATGCGGGCCAACTCGTTCTCAGGAAGGGGCGAGTCCGCGGAGTGCGATTCCACCTCGCAGTAATCTTCGAGGCGCTTTACGACGGGCTCCGGCATGGGCCGGGTGATGAAGACTTTGGGTTTCATCCTGTTGATACTCCCGAAGAGAATTGAATGGTCCTCATATCCTTGAGCGGCATCGCTCGAACTACGCGACTTAAAGTGACGAGTGATCAGTGAGAACCTGTGAATAAACTCGCCGTGCCTGTCATCCTGAGTGAAGCGAAGGATCTAAGCATTTTGTTTTCAGTAAATGCCGAGATGCTTCGCTACGCTCAGCATGACATTTCTGGATTTTTTCACACCTTCTGACAAGTGACGAGCAAAACAAATCTTTGCGCGCGGAGAAGAACTTCCGGATTAGTAGTATAGCGGCAGCAGAGCCGTCAATACAGTCAAACGGGCCAACATCATCTCCCCACTGTGCGCTCGGCGGGCGTGGGGGCGGCCCGTCGCCGGTCATAGAGCGGCGCTACAGCCCTGCGGGCGTAATTCGCCCCGGGTGGCAGAGCCGCTATAGAAACTCGGGGCCTATTGCGGCGCTGAGGATAGCGCCTTTACAGGAAATCCGCCGTGCGGGGCTGTCGCGGCGGTGTTCCCACCGCCGAAACCCTGTCTCTTGCCCTGTGGCGGT
>CALCEB010000196.1 GCA_937900045.1 uncultured Acidobacteriota bacterium | reverse complement strand
GTAGCACAGCAAGTCTTATTCTGATTAAGGACCAGATGACTTAGGGTTGAGGTATCCGCAACGACAATCATCGCCGGCTACTGAACTCACGGCTGGCTTCAGCGTCACATTCGAGGTCTTCGGGGCTATAATTCAGATAAATTCCGCGCTGCTTGAGGAAGCCATCCACCTCGTACCGAGTCCCGAGACCCAGTAACCGTCGCACTTGTGCCGTCGTCAACACCCCTGACCGGTACCCTTCAAGAGCTAAGCTCTCAAGGACAGCGCGCGGCAAATCCTTCCACTTCGACTCTAGTCCGCGCACAATGTTTTCCGGCAGATCCAAGGTGATTTGCATGGCTCCAGTATACCCCACCGCCGCTTCTGCCCCGGCACAAACACAACAATCAGTGGTGTCCTAATTCGAACCAGCCACTCCGAGGCGGTGATGGTGGTGCGACTGTCATCCTGAGCGTAGCGAAGGATCTGCTTTCGGCTCAACGAGAGATTCTTCGTCGCCTACGGCTCCTCAGAATGACGGGGCTGGCGAGCCGGGTGACACTAACCCGCTTTATTCATGAATTTCGGGCCCCGACTGCCTCAGAGCCAGATTTTATGCAGTGTTTAGCCCAATTTCAGGTCCCGTACAAAAATGACAGTGTGTCAAACGGGCTTCCGGCGACAGTGGCGGCGGACCCGCATTTTCGCTGGCTTGGGTAAAATTCCGCTGTATTCATGAATCATCCGGGCTAACGAAACTAGAACACGACCCAACAATCAAATAAGCACAGCTTCACAAGCAGGCGGCGCGGGGGCAATATCAAAGCAGAGGTCGAACGGCTAGAGCAGTTTCAAGCCTCCAATTTGGTCAGCAGTACTCCTCTACCAAGCCTCAAGGTCGAAATACGCATGACCCTGACAGATCTCCACTTTTGAATATACCGTAATGCAACAGGGTGGCGCCGCAAGATCAACACTCTGAAATCGCAAACTCCGGTTATAATTTCACAGCTGCGAGAATGATTAGCGCCGCAGCAAACTGAGTGCTCGCGCCCAAGACTTGCTTTGAGGCGGAGGAAACATTGAATTTTCAAGGCGTGTTTTCGGTGTTGCCCACACCGTTCTCGGCCAAAGGTGAAATCGATTTTGCCAGTCTGCGGAAGGTTGTGGATCTTTACATTCGGGCCGGCGTGAATGGTCTGACCGCGCTCGGGGTCACGGGCGAAGTGGCCCGCCTGACGGAGAGGGAACGTTTTGAAGTCTTGGACGCCATTCTGGACCTTGTGAAGGGCCGCGTGCCCATTGTGGCGGGTTCGACGGCCGATGGCTTGAGAGCCTGCATCGAATACAGCCGCCGGGCGCAAGCGGCGGGAGCTGCCGCCGTCATGGTGAGTCCGCCGCGCATGCCGAAAGTCAACTCCGCCGCCGTGCTGCGGCATTATGCGGAGCTGGCCGCCGCTGTCGACTTACCCATCGTGGTGCAGGATTACCCTCCCGTCTCGGGCACCGTCCTTGAGCCCGTCCTCCTGGCGCGCATTGCCCGCGACGTTCCGGCAGCGCGCACGATCAAGCTTGAAGATCCGCCCACGCCTTTGAAGATCACCCGCATTCTGGACCACTCGCAAAGCGTGCCTGTTCAGATTCTGGGAGGGCTCGGCGGTGTTTTTCTGCTGGAGGAGCTTCTGGCAGGAGCCGCAGGAGCTATGACGGGCTTCGCATGTCCGGAAATCCTGGTGAAGGTGGTGAAGCTCTTCCGCGCAGGGCAGGTCGATGAAGCCTCTGACGTCTTTTATCGCGCCGTGCCCCTGATGCGGTTTGAATTTCAGGAAGGGATCGGAATGGCGATTCGCAAGGAAATTCTGAAGAGGCGAGGCGCGCTGGCCGATGCAGCAGTCCGGGCGCCCGGCGGGCCTTTGGACGCTTCGACTTCGGTTCAGCTTGACCGCCAGCTCGAATGGGTTTGGAAAACGGGAGGGATCGAGTGGACTTAGGCTTGAAGGGAAAGGTGGCAATGGTCAGCGGAGCGAGTCGCGGCCTGGGTTTTGCCATTGCCCAACAGTTGGCGGCGGAAGGCGCGACGGTATCCATCTTTTCGCGAGGCCAGGATGCGGTGAATGAGGCAGCGCGGCGAATTCACGAGGAGCAGGGCGCTCAGGCGCTGGGGTTTGCTGGGGATGTCCGCTCGGCGGGAGCGATCGATCAATGGCACGAAACCACTATGGAGGTTTTCGGCCGGATTGACATGCTGGTAGCGAACGCGGGCGGGCCACCGGCCGGAAATTTTGCGGCGTTTGACGACGCGGCGTGGCAAAATGCGTTCGAGCTGCTAGTGCTGAGCGCCGTGCGCATGGCTCGGCGCTCGATTGAGAGAATGGCTGCGGGCGCGGGCGGCAGCATCCTATTTCTGACTTCTTCTTCTGTCAAGGAACCGATTCCGAACCTTGCCCTTTCCACCATCTTGCGTCCTTCCGTTTCGGCATTGGCCAAAACCCTGGCTAATGAATACGCCAGCCGCCGCATCCGCGTGAACCACCTGATTCCTGGCCGGATTTCAACAGACCGGGTTCGCGAGTTGGATGCAACAGCAAGCCAGCGGTTGGGCATTCCCGTGGAAGAGCAGCAGCGGCGTTCCGCCGCGACAATACCCCTCGGCCGCTACGGGTCGCCGGACGAGTTCGCCCGGGCTGCGGTGTTTCTGCTTTCGGATGCGGCATCTTATATTACCGGCTCAACCCTGCAGGTGGATGGCGGTATGATCCGGAGCGTGCTGTAGGGACGGACCTTGTGCGCGCCCTCGGGCCGGCCGGAGCGGCATTCGGAGCTTGCCCTGGCAGGGAGCGCCGGCCTTGATGTTTTCAAGAGCGGCGACGGTCGCAGACCGCCGCTACAGAGGTCAACCATGAGCGTGATGCGGAATTTCTTTCTCGCCTGCTCGCAGAGCCGGTGGCTGCGCGAGCAGGCGCCCAAGTATTGGTTTGTCCGCCGCACCGTTTCGCGTTTCATGCCGGGCGAAGACGTGGATGACGCATTGAATGCGGCCGCTGTTCTGCGCGAAAAAGGGATGGGCACGGTGTTCACGCAACTGGGTGAAAACGTTACCAGCGCTTCCGAGGCGGATGCCGTCACAAACCACTACCAGGAAGTCTTACGCCGCATTCCCGAGCGCGGATTGGATGCGGAAATCTCTGTGAAGCTCACGCAGTTGGGGCTCGACTTGAACCCGGAGCTTTGTCTTGCTAACTTTCTGAAGATCGTCCAGAAGGAAGATTCCTCGCGGGTCGTCTGGATTGACATGGAAGCGAGTCCTTACGTCGATCGCACCATTGAAATTTTCCGGCAGGCGCGCGGCTCCTTCAAGAATGTCGGCCTTTGCCTCCAGGCTTATCTTTATAGGACTGAAAAGGATATTGAGAGTCTCCTGCCTCTCGGCCCGGCCATCCGCCTGGTGAAGGGCGCTTACCTGGAGCCGCCGGATCTTGCCTTTCCCAAGAAGAAAGACGTCGATGAAAATTACTTCAAGTTGGCGTCGCTCCTCATCAGCCCGGAAGCCCGCGCCGCGGGTGTGCGCGCGGCGTTTGCCACGCATGACCGCGCCCTGATCCGCCGCATCACGCAGTTTGCTGAATCACAGCAGGTTGGAAAGGACCAGTTTGAATTTCAGATGCTCTTTGGCATTCAGCGGGCGGAGCAGCTTCGCCTGGCGCGCGAAGGTTGGAAGTCCATCGTGCTGATCGCCTATGGCAGCTTTTGGTTTCCCTGGTTCATGCGGCGCCTGGCGGAGCGCCCGGCCAATGCGATGTTCGTGGTCCGGAATCTGCTTCCGGCTTGACCCCTACGATGCCCGAATCCACTCACATCCAGAACAACGTTGCGGCAACCGCCTCCTCCACCGGCGCTGCCGGGGGCTTCGTCCGCGGTCTTGGGTTGTTTGATTCCGTCATGGTGGTGGCGGGCGCCATGATCGGATCGGGCATCTTCATCGTCTCGGCCGATATGTCGCGGCTGGTGGGCAGCCCTGGCGCATTGCTCGCGGCGTGGGCTGTGACCGGAGTTTTGACGGTGTCGGCCGCGCTTTCCTATGGCGAGCTTTCCTCCATGATTCCCTCGGCAGGCGGCATGTATGTTTATCTGCGTGAGGCTTACTCGCCGCTTTGGGGTTTCCTGTACGGTTGGACGCTCTTCGGCGTCATCCAAACCGGCACCATTGCAGCGGTGGCCGTGGCCTTCGCAAGGTTCAGTGGCGTGCTGTGGCCCGCCATCGATGAGAAGCATTTCCTGATCGCGCCTATCCACTTCACCGCTCATTACGCAGTTTCACTTTCCACCGCGCAGTTGACAGGCATCGCGGTGATTGTGCTCCTCACCTGGACAAACACGCGAGGCCTGGAATACGGAAAGATCGTGCAGAACATCTTCACCGTGGCCAAGGCGGGGGCGCTGGCGGCGCTGATCCTGCTCGGCTTCACGATTGGCAGAAATGCCCACGCCATCGCTGCTAATTTCGGGCGTCTGTGGGTGGCGCGCGGCTTCCATCCTATTTCGGGATCGCTCGATTGCACGACGGCCTGGGGCCTGGTGGTGGCAATCTGCGTGGCCCAGTCCGGCTCTCTCTTTTCGGCCGATTCGTGGCATGACGTCACCTTTGCCGCGGAAGAGGTGAAAAACCCGGAGCGTACGTTGCCGCGCGCCCTGGCCCTGGGTGTGGCCGCGGTGATCGCGCTCTACCTACTTGCCAACGTTGCCTACCTCACCACCC
The DNA here is from genome assembly GCA_937900045.1 of uncultured Acidobacteriota bacterium. Lineage (GTDB taxonomy): Bacteria > Acidobacteriota > Terriglobia > UBA7540 > UBA7540 > CALCEB01. The sequence continues at coordinate 18,656 of CALCEB010000196.1, read as the reverse complement.
TTCCCTTCTCCGCTATCCAGCATGCCCCGCAGGACCTGGTGGCCACCGCCATGCTTCATGCCATCTTCCCGGGTTTCGGCGCGCTGCTCATGGCCATTGCTATCATGGTTTCCTGCTTCGGATGCATCAATGGGCTGGTGCTGGCGGGGCCGCGCGCTTATTACGCCATGGCAACGGATGGTTTGTTTTTCAAGTCCGCAGGGCGCCTGAATCACCATCACGTTCCCGGATGGTCACTCGCAGCCCAGGGATTCTGGGCGGCGTTTCTGGTTCTGCCCCGCACGTATAATCCTGTAACCCGGCAATACGGCAGCCTCTATAGCAACCTGCTGGATTACGTGATCTCCGCGGCGCTCATTTTCTACGTGTTGACCATCGCCGGCGTCATCCGCCTCCGGGTCAAACGGCCGGATGTTCGCCGGTCCTTCCGCACGCCCGGTTATCCGGTGGTCCCGCTCGTCTACATCGCGGGCGCCATCGTGATCCTGGCCATGTTGCTTGCCTTCCGGCCTTCCTCCACTTGGCCGGGACTGGTGATCGTGCTGGCGGGCTTTGTCTTTTACTTGATATTGCGCCGCTCAAAGGGCCGGACCGCGACATAAGGAGACCAAAACCCATCATGCAATTTTCCCGGATGGTCAGCGCCGTGGAGGCGCACTCCTGCGGTGAACCCGGCCGTGTGATTGTGGGCGGCATCGGCAACGTGCCGGGCCGGACGATGTTTGAAAAGCGGCTCTATTTGGCGCAACACCTCGATCATTTGCGCAAATGGATGCTGCGCGAGCCGCGAGGCTTTCCCGCCGCCAACTGCAACATTCTGCTTCCTCCCACTGACCCCACTGCCGATGCCGGTTTCGTTATTCTGGAGCAGACGGAATATCCGCCCATGTCTGGCTCGAACACCATCTGTGTCGCGACCGTGCTGCTTGAGACTGGCATCGTGCCCGCCCTGGAACCGGTGACCCGGCTACGCCTTGAAACGCCCGCGGGACTTATTTCGGTTGAAGCTGCCGTCGAGAGCGGCAAGGTCACTCGAGTCACTTTTGAGAATGTCCCGGCGTTTGCGGTTCATCTGGACGCCAAGATCGAAGTTCCCACGCTGGGATCGGTCAAGGTGGACGTAGCCTATGGCGGGATGTTTTACGCGATGGCCGAGGCAGAACAGTTCGGTCTGCGCCTGACGCCGGATGAAGGGAAAGAGATTGCACGCGTGGGAGAAATGATCAAGACAGCGGCGCGCGAGCAGCTCCCCGTGACCCATCCGGAAAATCCGGCCATCGCTGGAATCTCCATCGCGCAACTCTACGGACCGCCGCACAGATCCCAAAACAGCGCGCGAAACGCTGTGATTGTATCAACGGGTGCGCTTCAGTGGGATCATCCTGCAACCTGGACGGGCGCGCTGGACCGCTCTCCGTGCGGCACTGGCACCTGTGCCAGGATGGCCGCGCTCCATGCCAAGGGACTCTTACCGCTGAACCAGGACTTTCGCCACGAAGGGATTCTGGGGACCGTCTTTACGGGAGAGTTGATCCGCGAAACCCGGGTTGGGAATTATCCCGCCGTGGTCCCAACTTTGAGCGGGCAAGCTTGGATCACGGGTTTCAGCCAATACGTCCTCGATCCGTCGGACCCTTTTCCCGAGGGCTTCACGGTCGGAGACATTTGGGGACATGAAGGGAATTGAGAGCGGCTTCCTTTGGAGCGGGACTCGCTCGATCCCATTGGGAGCTTTGACACCAAGGCAAGAACTGGAGCGCCGCTACAGCAAAGGAACTGAGACACTACCAGCGCCGGAGATTCCCCTGACCGCGCCAACGATCAATCCGTGTGAAACACTTCCGGCATATTCGCCCACCACTCGCCTTCGGCGCGGGTGGGGACGGGGTCCTGCATCGGCATCATAATCGCCCACCACTCCTGAGTCTTGGGATCGGCAGCCATCTTCGCCATGTCCGCCGCGTAATCCGGCCCGATATATTCGAAATAGGCAAAGAGAAGGCCGTCCTTAAGAAAAATTGAGTAGTTTCGAATGTTGCAATCGTAAATGGTCTTGAGCACTTCCGGCCAGACTTTCTCATGATAGCGAATGTACTCTTCGCGCGCTTCGGGCCGCACGCGCAGGAGCTGGCCGTACCGTTTCAAGGGTTGCGAACTGTTTGCCATGGGTTCCTCAAGCCTTCGGGATTGTTGCAGCAGGGGCTTCCCGGCTGCCTTAACATTGCGAGCTGCTGTGTGAACTTGACCGTCAGGCGGTCGATGTAGAAACCGCTGAACCTGCGGAATTGTTCTGTGATGAGGAAAATCCCAGCCGGGCGGCAATTTTCTCCGCAGCATCCTTCACTGCGGCTGCAAAGATGCCGACTTTCTCTTCGCTAATTCTTGAAACCGGTCCCGCCACGCTCACCGAGGCAATGGACTCGCCATGCTGATTCAGCACCGGCGCCGCCACACAGCGCGCGCCCAGCAGGCTTTCTTCGTTGTCCACCGAATACGCCTGCTCCCGCACCACTTCCAACTCCTTCATGAACTCAGCAAGGTTCGCAATCGTATGTGAAGTCAGTGGCTGGAACTGGATGGCCGGAAAGATCCGCCCCGCTTGCTCAAGAGGAAGAAATGCAGCCAGAGACTTTCCAAGCGCTGTTGAGTAGAGCGGACGCCGATGTCCGATCGTCGAAACCAAGCGGAAAGCGTGAGGGCTTTCAAAGACCTCCACATAAAGTATCTCAGCCTCATCCAGCACGGCGAGATTGACGCTTTCCCCGGTTGCCGCAAGCAACTCCCGCAGCACCGGCCGGGCCGCTTCCCGCACGTCTCCTTCACGCCGCGAACCTGGCGCCATCTGGCTTAACTTCAGGCCAATGGTGTAAATCCCGATTCCATCCCGCGCCAGATAACCTTCACCCTCGAGATGGGAGAGGAACCGGTACGCGGTACTCTTGTTGATTCCCGTCTGTTTGGCAATGTCCCTCAGACCCAGCCCGGCCGGAGCATTTCGAAGTGCCTCCAAGATCTTAAGAGCTTTGGTCAGAACTCCTACGGGTTGTGGTCTGGTTCTGGTTCCGGTTCTTTGCATTCCAGTAGCCCACTCAGTCAAAGGCGGGCCTCTACGGCCCTTCTAATTTCAGTATTAGACCACAGTGAATTGGAAAATAGAATACAATTTTCAATAATGCGTACTATTTTATGTTATCTCTCAGCCATGTTCAGCTTGGAGGTCACTGCTTGAAACATGCAAAGTGTTAGCATTGAAATATGAATTTACAATCTGAAATAATTTGATTCGTAATGCTACTCGCATCTCCCATTCAATCACGCTCTTGGAGTGTCCCCAAAAACTCGATTGCCGGTCGTGGCGACGGTCATTCGCTGTAGCGCCGCCGATTTACTTCGTTATGTATAGGCGGACTGTATAGCGCCGGCGGCCCGGACGGCATTGGCCGGCAAGATCCCGGCGCTACGGGCGCGAGCATTGCCCAGTTATTTCGCGGACACCATGCAAGATCAATCGGCATTATGACCTTTGGCGGCCAACCCTCCCCTCTTATTTCTTCGTTCCATGCAAGAGCGCCACAATCAGGCTGACCAATAAAAAGAAAACAAAGATGGGAATGAGCCACCACAGCAGCCGCTTGGCGCTTTCGTCCATTACCGCGCAGGGCGCCGTGGGTGTCCTTCTGCGCGCCAGATACCAGGGAAAGAAAACTATCCAGAACAAAATGCAGGCCATGCTCCAACGGAAAGGGTGCGGAACGTTGCGAGCACGGGCATCGTAAAAGACCCAGACCGAGGTAACGCAGACGATTCCGGCCAGAAGAAACTGCTCATGGACCGGGTCCAGAAGTCGCTGACCGGCCAAAGCAACCAGTAGCCATGCCGCCAAGACGATAGCAAAAATTGCCCAGGAGAATCGCGCCGGTTCAGTCGGGGCGGCTGGTGTGAACTTGATAGACGGTTGATCCTCAATTGCTGCCGTCTTGCCAATCTTGGAGAGATCCACCGGCTGGCCGCAAGATACGCAGACGCGCACCGAAGCGCCGAGCATCTGCCCGCAGGATGGGCAGGGAAATGCCTCCTGTGGGAGCGGCGAGTTTGCTTCCAAGCCCGGTGCGGCTGGGTCTGGAGCTTCGGTTTGGATTAGCTTAGGGTCTGGCCCATTCATATCATCTTGTACGCATCAGGGCGAGAGCGCTGATTGAAAACCCATGCCACCGGTCTGCCCATTCCTACTTTACCACGGACGCACCTGCTTCGAGCGCGTGGAGAGGAGCTTGGCTCCGGCTCAAGCGGGAATCCAGTCCGCAAACTGGAGTGGCATTCTGAACTTGTGCGGAAAAAGGCTGGTCTCTGGCGTGGATTCCCGCGTTCGTCCCGGGCAAAGGGTGCGAATGCTGATTTTTTTGGCTTTGAATTGGCTTTGAACTGGGTTTGTTGCGGCGAACAAAGCCAAAATCCATCATTGGCTCTTGATTTTAAATAGGTTACGTGGCTTTGTTCCTGAAATCAACGTAACTTACGCATTATGTGTGGGTTATCCGACTTTTCAATGGCTTTGATAATGGCTTTGAATGGCTTTGTACCATTCTATTTCTCCATGTTTTCAATGGATTACAGGCTTTCCCACAGGCAAAAAAGATTGTTTTTTTCTCCCCTTTTCGCTCGCACCCGCATTTTTACTGGATTTTTCACTCTCTAGCCATGGCTTTGTTCCTTTCGCTTGGCGGGCGCCCTCATTTTTACTGGCTTTTTCCCTTTCCCCCGGTGGCTTTGTTCCTCGAGCAGCAGCTTGGTCTTCTTCTCAATCTGGCGATCAAGCCGGTTCAGTTCCGCCGTCAGCCAACGTTGCTCCACGGTGGGTACCAGGCACTCCGCCCGCATGGTGGGCGTGATTTCCACGTGCTGACGCAGGTAGAGTTGGTATTGTTGGGTGACACTGGAAATTTCCCTCATCAGTTCGCGCCGCAGCAGCGAGACATCGGCAGGCTGGGGGGAACCGATGCCCGGTTGAATCTCAGGGAGCGTGGATGGGTCTATCATGAAAAAACCTTTCAAATGGAAGTTTACTAAACATATATTACTCTATGAATAGCTGATTGTCAAGAAGTTTTTGGGCCAACTGAAATCCATCACCACCTTGATCGCCGCCAAGAATTATCGCCGGGCCAAGCAGGTAGCGCAGCACTGCACCGGCTTCGCCGCGCTGTGCTACCCGCTCAAGAAATGGGCTGCTTCCCTCTCGCGAAACCAGCAAGTGATCTTATAGTGTGGCTGCTGCCCGCTGCCTCCGTGTCCCAACATCCGTCCCGCGTTCAAAACCCTCAAGGCGATGGGATTCAAAGACCTGAAAGTGCTCGATCTGCCCGATAACTTCAAGCAGAATTGGGTGGGGAAGGGCTATCCGGTCGGCCGGTAACCCCGGGTGAAGAGGCTCAGATTTATTAAGGCCAGTTCTGCGCGCCGTGCAGGATACGTACAATGTGGATGACATCGCCGGTGGTTTGGTAGACCACGATATACGGCAGCGGCGAAAGTACGAGCTCGCGCGTTCCTACTTTTTTGCCTGGGCGGCCACGGGATGGGAACGTTTGCAATGAGGATGTATGGTTGTAGATGCCGCGCACCAGTTCCGCTGCCCGTTCGGGCGCATTCTGAAACAGATAACCCGTGATATGCTCCAGGTCGGCGGCAGCTTCCTCTGTCCAGCGAAGCTCCATTTTATGCGCGTGACTGCTTTTCAGTGATTAACTTTTCGATCCGCGCCCCCACTTCCTCATGGGTCAACTCTGCGCCCCGCGCGATTTGGGCAAGGCCTTTTTCTACTTCATTGATGAACCACTCATCGTAATCCACGTAACGTTCGATGGCTTCTCTGGCCAGCCCTTCGGCGTCACGCCCGCGCTCGGCGGCAATGCGCGCGAGCTTGGCTTGCACATCGGGGTTAAGGGGCACTTCCATGCTTGAAGTCTAAGCCGCGCTTGCCCGTCTGTCAACCGCAAGCGCCCAGCTTTGTATCAGGACCGGCTGGCGCAGGCCTTCCAACGTCTGCGTGCAAGGCGCGAGCTAAGACCGGAAACCCCAAAGGGTCTGCGCCAGCCAGCGAAAATATCGTCAGTGGCTTGAGGAGTGAACTGGTAACGGCTCATCCCTGACGCTGTTCAGCCAGCCAGTCGCGTTTCTTCTCTTGCAAGCGAGCACGAACTTGATCGGCGTCGATGAGTTCTCCGCGTTGAGCAGCAGCATAGCCTTCCTCGATCTTGGCGCGTTTTTCGGCCAGCAACGCTTCCTGTTCTTGGAGCAGTTCGAATGCCCGCCCGATCACTTCGTCGGCACTCAGATAGGCCCCCGAGCGCAACGCCTCCGCGATCAACCGCTCGTGTTCCGGGCGCAACGTGATGGTCATACCGTATCCTCCTTGCTCACACCGTAACCCGGTTCAGGGCTGTGGGTCAAGCCGATCGGGACCTAAGCCAGCATTAGGCGCTGTCCCTTGGGCTCCGGTATGGGATCTCCAAATTCTTTTGCCGTATCAATCCACAAACGGATGGCTTCGTTTACATTCTGGAGCGCTGCTTCGTGACTCGTGCCGTGCGCCATGCAGCCGGGCAATTCCGGGACCTCAGCGATAAACACCCCGTCCTCGGTGCTCCAGTAAATAATGATTTCGTATTTGTGCATGGTCTTACGATTCTCCTTCCAGTCCATAAGTCAGCATAACGTGCCGCACCTGACGAACCTGGTACACTTTAGCCTTGCTGCCGTCACGCTGGAGGTTGATCCTGTCCCGGATACTCTGCTTTCTGAAAATAGGGTGGCTGCCACGTACTCGCCCTTCGAAACCGAGCCAGCGAAGCAACTGGCACAAATCGTCGAAGCGGATGTTCGCATCTGATTTGCCCTGCAGAATCCGAAGCCGGAGCTCATCACACTTACTCACTACGATAATCTACCACACTCTGGGGCAGAATCTTGCGGCTGTTCCCTTCTGCGGGTGGCGCCGACATGGATGGCAATGTCAGCGCCACCCGCAGATGCAAAGACCGCTGGATAAGCACATGCTGGATTCAAATCCGTGGCCGCGTAGTGGTACACTCAAATGGCAGACCCACCGCGCTTCGGCCGCCAGCGAGTCCCGATGGCGCGGGTTTGAGGACCGAAACATGAAAACAATCAAATTCACTTACTGGCAAGATGGAGATTACTACCTTGGTTTCCTGAATGACTACCCGGACTATCAGACTCAGGCCATGTCAAAGGAAGAATTGGTGAGAAATCTCAAGGATATCAGGGCCGATCTCGAGTCGAGCGACGTGCCGTATGTTAGAAAAGTGGAGGAGCTGGCCGTAGCTGAATGAAACGGCGGGACCTTATCCGAAAACTGGAGGAAATCGGCTGTGTGCTGGTCCGGCATGGTGGAAGCCACGATGGGTACACCAACACCACAACGATGCAGTCACAGCCTGTCCCTCGTGACAACGAGATTCACGAGGGGTTAGCCAAGTCCATCATCAGAAAACTCAGTAAAGAGTGATGAACCCGCGGTGGCGCAGGCATTGCCGACATCGGGGAGGCAGACTGCAGGAACTCCGCACGCAATTTTGTCTTACGCCGATTGCTGCGGACGTTTAATGCATGAGTCGCTGCACTTTGAGCGCCTTTTATCCCCAGAAGAAGATTGGCACCAGCAGATAGGCCGTGAAGAAGCCCACAGCGTAAATCACGGCCGCCACCCACAAGGCAATGCGGCTTACGCGCGTCGCGGTGTCGCAGGCCGTGGGGCCGTCCTCAATCAAGCATGCCTGTCCCTGTGCCTTGAGACGCGGAGAGAGCCTGTACACGTAAACGAAGTTGCTGGCGATCAGCACACCAGAGACAGTAAAAACCCACGCCCGGTGTCTGGCCAGTGTTACGAGACATGGCACGGCGGACAAGAATGAGGCGACCGTCGCGCCCAGGCCCAGCAGAACCAGCAGCGATGGCAACGCGCAGCACAGCAGCGTCCCTAACGAGGTGAAAAGCGCAAGATAGCTCAAAAGCCGGTTTTTTCTCGCCGGTGACCCTTGTTTTCCCAAGACCTGGGTACTCATAGTGTAAAAACCTCCTTGGGTCGGTTTCTCATGACCCGGGTGACCGAGCAGCTTGATATTGGAAGCGACGAGTCCGATTTTGCCCTCGCAGAGTGTCCCGACGTGTCCGGTTTGCTGTAGCCAGATACCGTTGGGGAGTGTGCGGGCATTTTAGCCGGATGGATCCACCCGCTACTTTTTCGCTGCGGATTCCCCCGATACGCTCGTGATTTGCAGCGTTCCGGAGGTAGAAATCAGTCCATTGACGGTCAGCTTTTGGCCCACCTGCGTTTGCCACGATTTGTGCGGGGTGGAGGCCGCCGGGAAAGTCTCGTTCGTCCCGGCAACTTTGAATTCTAACTTCCCGTTTTGAGAGACCAGTTCGCCAACTGCCACAACTTTGGCATCCTTCGGGGTGAAGGCGTCGTTCTCAATAGCCTTTCGCACTTGGTCGAGTTTGACTGCGTTACCGGGTTTTAGGTGGATGTTCACTAGACCCTGCTTTAGGCTAACGCCCACTGATTCAACCCCTTGAATTTTCTTGATCGACACGCTCACGGCGTGCGCACAGATGGCTCAGTCCATGCCGAACGTGGTGATGTCAATCTGCCGAAATTCTGCACACAATGGCGCGGCTGCCAGGATTCCCACAAGTGAAACCAACAATACTAGTCGTTTCATGTTGTTGCTCCTCTCAAAAGAAATAACTGAAGTCGATGGCAAATCGGTATCGTTCCCGCTCGAAGACAGGTCCGGTGTTGCGATAAACCGGCCACTGAATTCCGCCTTCGATGCCATAATTTTTGTAAATCCAAAGCGTGGTAGGACCGACAAAGACCTGCCCCCCGTTCGTCCCCGGTACTTCGAGGCCCTGACGCAGGGCTCGGTTCGAATATTCTCCGTCCGTTTCGATGAAAAACCTTCCGTCCCAGTGCGGATATTCCTTGCGTAGCGGCTTGGGACGATACCCATAGACGAGGCTGTACATCAGCATTCCCGGTCTCCGGTCACCGTGCGATTGGTCGAAGTGGATGCCGCCGACCCCTGCCCACAGGTAGTTCTTGCGCGAGGCATAGCCGGTGGCGATCATTCCAAGAACGCCCGGCGCCCAATGCAATTGGCCGATTAGCCCTGGAGGCTTCTGGGAACCAGGCAGGATGACGCCACCGTAGGCTGTGGTCTCAATGCGCGAGCCGACACTGGTATCCCTGCGCTGGAACCGCCAGGCTCCAATGGCTTCGTAATCCCCTGTCGCCGGCATCATCGCCGTGATGCGGCCCGGTGGCAAAGGAGCCGCGGTGAAAACCGCCGGTCCGGAAACTGAGATCTGGATGTCCTGGGTAATGCCATAGCTGAGCATCGCCCGTTCCATCGCGCTGCTATCCTCTGAACCCACACGGCCCATCGTCCCGAGATCGAGACTCCATCCGCCCTTGACGTTGGTGGGCGTGGCCAAGCCAAAGACCGGACCGTGCCCGGAGCCGAATGCAATACTGATCGCGCCGAGCATTAAGAGCGGCACGAGGATTACGCTTTCGGTGCGCATAAGAAACTTCCACATGGAGAGTTCTTGGGGGCGGGGATTGCTGCTCCGCCCCCGCTCAGCTACTTTTTGACCATCTCTTTTCCGCAGTAGCAGCGCGGGTTTTGGCTGCCGCCCTTGCCTGCTGCGGCGCGCTGGGTGACGGTCACTTCACAGCCGCAGTCCGGATCAGGACAGCGGTAAACTTCACCTTGTTTAAATGCCATTGTTTTCTCCTTTCGACTTCAGGCTAAACCCTGTACGCAGGTATAGTGTCAAGAACTTTTTTCCGGGATTTCAGAGAGACGTTTGTGCGACTGCCGGCTACGCTTCTACAGTGGGCTTTTTCTCTAAGCGGTAGAGTGGCATGGCCGCCAGGGCTGCTACAAGCTGCGCCGCGCTGAAAATGAAGAACGCTCGGGGAAACCCGAGGTCGAGCAGTGCACCGAAAATAATGCTCCCCAGCCCAAACCCGGTAAACAAGGCAAACACGTTGAGACCCATGGCCTGCCCACTGCGCTCGCGATCGAGGGTAGTCACGATCCCGGCCAACAGCGGCTGAGTCATGTCATATCCGAGCGAGAGAACGGTCACCATCAGCGCCGCCACCAAAACCGGCGCGTTGACGGTCAGCATCACGCCCGCAAGCGCCGCTACCCCCAGTCCTACGGGGATGAGCCAGCGCCGGCCCCAGCGGTCCGCAGCTCTTCCGATTACGGGTCCTAAAATGAATCCCGGAACGCCGTAGCCCAGCAGCGCCAAGCCGATGCCGATCTCGCCGAGCCGGTAGCGTTCGGCAAAATATAGCCCAAGCCAGGTGTAAACACCCGAATGGAAGATTGCGTTTATTAATACGTAGATGTAAGTCCGAGCTCCGCGCCATCCCGCCAGCAATTTGCGGTAAGCTCTCAGCACGTCGGCTGCTCTTGCGTGGGCCACGCGCGGTTGTTCTTTAAACAACTCCCTCTGGCGCAGCAGGAAAACCTGGCAAGCCAGCCCCATTACGCCTACACCCACGAAGAGGCCTCGCCAGCCGACGAGCGGTTCAAGAAGAACCCCAAAGGTAGAACCGAAGGCCATCCCTCCCGCCATCGCTCCAAACAGCCATCCGAGTGGACGGCCGCGCTTTTCATAGGGGAATAAGTCGCCCATCAGGGCCAGCCCCATTGGCACAACACCACTTGCGCCAAGGCCGGTGAGCAGTCGCCAAAAGATCAATTGCGTGGCAGACTGCGCCAGGGCGGTAAGGAGCGTCAGGAGAACGAACAGTGAGAGCGAACCGATGATGATCGGGCGCCGCCCCACGCGATCCGACAAGATGCCATAGAAAAGCGTCGCAGCCCCGTAAGGGATCATATATACGGGGATTGCAATACCTATCACCTGCGGCGAGACGCGAAAAACGACGGCAAGTTTGGGAATGAGCGGCGCGATCATGTAGGCCTGGAAGAAAATCAGGAAAGTCGCCGCTGAAAGAACTTGAACCAGGCGTTCCTCCTTCGTCGCCAGTGCAGGATCGGTTGTCTTTGGAATTTCCATCGTAGCTCCCGCAACCTATTTTTCAACGCATCACTTTCACGGAGGGCTGGTCAAGGCGGAGATCATATGACCTCCTTCCAAACCGCTACTTCGCAGCTACGTCTTGACCACATCCTTCCCACGGTAGCAGCGGGGATTCTGGATTCCATCCTTTCCCGGAGCGGCACTCTTGTTGAGGGTCGCCTCGCATCCACCATCCGAGTCAGGGCAACGGTAAATTTCACCTTGCTCGAAATCACTATGTTTTCTCCTTGCAGAAACAAGCGTAAACCTTATAGTTAAGTATAGAGTCAAGAGAAATTTTTGCCCGTTGACTGTTGCCGGAAGGGAACGGCTCAAGTTCGCCACCAGCTCCAATCGAACATGGTCAGAAAGGCGCTGACCGTGGCTTGTATCTACCCGCTGTAACACCGGAATGCCGGCAAAAGCTGCGGACTTAAACAACAAGTCCGCGCTACGCCGCTTGTCGCGGGACCTACTCGCCCGCCATCGGATATAGTACCGATCCAGGGCAGGGGCGCAGTTTGGTTGCTGTAGCGGCGGTCTCTGACCGCCGAAACGTGCCACTGCCGAAATGTGCAGCGAATGGCACGACTCACGCTTTCAGCTCGACGATGGTTGCTCCCGCGCCACCATCGCGCGGAGCGGCGGCATAAAACTTCTCCACATGCGGATGAGATTCAAACATTTCGTGAAGATTTTTCCGCAGAATCCCTTTGCCGTGGCCGTGGATCACTCGCAGGCGCAAGCGTCCGTCAAGATACGCATCATCCAGAAACTTATCCACGAGGTCCAGGGCTTCTTCCGCCGTGGTGCCGATCACATTAATCTCCGAACCGGGAGCCAGCAACAAGGGGCCGGATTCACCGGCGGAAAATGCGTCCGTGTGTCCGCCGGAAGAACGGTCAGAAGCCGGATGGGCCGTTTTGCTGGGATTTGCACTGCCCAATGAAGCCCGTGTCGCGGCGCCGCGCGAAAAAGCCGGAGCGGTCTTGCCGCCTCGAACCATGATTTGGAGCTTTTCTTTCTGCACTTTCATGCGGATTCTTCCCACTTCAACTTCGGCGTGCGACTCATCCGGCAGGGCGATTACAAGTCCCGGAGTTGGAAAGCCCGCGACGCGGACTTGATCGCCAATTTCGACAACCGCTGCGGGGTCTGGCGGAGGTTGACCTTCGACTTGTCCGCCCAGCACTTCCAATACCTGCTCATTCCAGGCTTCGCGGCCCTCGCGGGCCAGTTCCGAGCCTTGGCGCTGGGCGCGAAGTCCAGCTTTGCCGGGCTGTTTGCCTTCGGCCAGAGCAATCTCCTCAATCGCTTCCTGCCAACGCTTCTCTTGGCGGCGCAGTGTTTCCTCCAGGCGCTGGTCCAGCTCCTTCAGGCGCTTGCGGCGCTCATTTTCGTATTGTCTTTCGAACTCGACGGCCCGCTTTTCGAGATCGAGTCCATGTTGATGGACTTGCTCAAGCTGCCGTTCCATCTCCTGCTTTTTCGTGTGGAGGAAATCGAGGAGAGACGAGGCTTGGCGCGAAGCGGGATCGAGCATGGCGCGCGCCCGGTCCACAATCTCCGTATCCAAGCCTAGCCGCTGAGCGATATCCAAGCCGCTGGATTTGCCCGGCAGTCCAACGCTTAGCCGGTAAGTGGGACGGAGCGTCGCTTCGTCAAAGTCCATGGCCGCGTTCAACGCCTCGCCGCAGCCCGCTGCGAACGTTTTCAGACCGGAGAAATGCGTGGTGACAACAGTGATGGGTCCGAGCCGGAGGAATCGTTCCAGCAAGGCCACCGCAAGCGCTTCGCCTTCCTTGGGGTCGGTGCTGCCGCCGAGCTCATCCAGCAGCACCAGATCGTCCGTTCCAGCTTCATTGACGATGGCGCGGATGTTTTCAAGGTGGGAGGAGAAGGTGCTCAAGTCCTGCTCCATGGATTGGCGGTCGCCAATATCGGCGAGGACGCGGCCAAACAGCGGCAGCCGCGCTTCCTGTGCGGCCACGGGCATTCCCGATTGAGCCATCAGCGCGGCAACACCCATCGACTTCAGAGTCGCCGTCTTGCCACCGGTGTTCGGACCGCTAATCACCAGCATGGTGCGCGGGGGCCCGAGCTCAAGCGAAAAAGGCACCGGACGTTGGCCGCGCGCTCCCAGAGGCTTGATGAGCAGCGGATGGCGTAGATCGCGAACCTGGAATTGGCGATCTTCCGTGAATTGGGGAATGCAGCAATCGTATCGCCGCGCAAACTCCGCCTTGGCAAAGACCAGGTCAAGCCCGGCCAGGATGTCCACTGCGGCCGTTAATTCCACGTGCTCGTCGCGGAGACGCGCCGAGAATTCCGCAAGGATGCGCTGAACTTCCGCGAATTCCTGATCCTGCAATTCCACGAGCTCATTATTCATGGGTACGGTTTCCAGAGGTTCTACAAAGACCGAAGCGCCCGAAGAGCTCGAACCATGAACGATCCCCTCGACACGCCTCTTTTCTTCCGACTTCACCGGAATCACAAAGCGGTCATTGCGCAACGTCACCACGGCATCCTGCAAGAGCTTTTCGCGGTCCAGCCGATGAACAAGACGTTCCAATGTGGCTTGCAATTCGTGGCGCAGGCGCTCAATGGAACGGCGAATGGCGGCGAGCTTGGGGCTGGCTGAGGAATCGACCGAGCCATCCGGCAGGATTTTGCCGTCCAGTGCCGCGAGCAATTCCCGGAAGTCCGGTAAAGCGGCTGCCATTTGGTCGAGGCGATTGAGCTGCGTCTGCGCGAAAAATGACCGCATACCGCGCGAGGCTTGAGCCACCTCCACCACGCGAAGAATTTCGAGCGCCTCGCAGGTAACGCCTTGGACCTGGACCTTGTCGAGAATCGGGCGGATGTCTCCCAAGCCCGAAAAAGATGGGCGGGAGTTTCCCGCCAGGTATTCCTGCGCCTCCTCCACCCGCGCCAGCTCACCCTGGATCGCATCACGTTCGGAAGCGGGGCCAAGCGAATCCAACAGATGGAAGCTGATCGGCCCAGAGAGCAGCGGCCGGAGCATTTCCAGGACAGCCCGGAATTCGAGTGCTTCGAGAGAGAATGAGTTATTGACCATAGTCATTCCGGTGGTTTGGATACAGCCAATCCATCGTAATAAGCAGTCCAAGGCCTGTCAATCAAAGGAGAAGCAACGATCTAATCCGATATATTTATTCACTCATCTACTAACGCTTCTGTCAATACGAGGCAGGAAGCTACGATTCGAAGTAACTTTCCTGGCCAGTCGTGAATCTAAATAGTGAACCTAATGTAGGGGGTAGCTCCGATGTTAATGATGCAAATGATTTTATGGTTCGCTGTTAAAGTCGCAATTGCCGCGGTTGGCCTGATTTACGCGGGATTGGTCCTGACCAGTTATTCGCTAGAGGGCCGACGGTTCCAGCCGCGCCTGAGGATTTCCGAGCCAGCGCGTTCGGGCGAAAGGCTGCTGGTTTGGTGGGGCGTGAGGCTGGTCGATTTCCTGGTTCGATTCGGCCAAGCAATCGCTCAGGTGCTCTTTGACGCATCGGCTGAGGTCATGACCTGGGTGATTGATAACAGCAGCCAGGAAATTCGGCAAAAGGTTCGTTCGCGCTTTCTTTAATGCGGCAAGCCCTGCCAAGCCCGCTCCTATCGTATTCACAATAAGACACTTACCTGAAGCTCTGTTTTTCTGCTTGCGCCTCGCCCAGATTTTCTCCATTTTATAAGAGAGTTCGGGGCTGTTTGCCCCATAAATCCGGCAACCCCTGGGGCACTTGAAGACCGTTCCCCTGCGTGCAGTCTCCCGGAGAGCCGGCCTGAGAAACACCGGCCTGAACTCCCGGGACGCGCCACTGTAAACATCTCCGATGGATGATGACCGGCAGTATTGGCTGGCTCTCAACTGGGTCGAGGGCCTGGGTGTCCGGGGCGCGCACAAGCTGCTTGCCCATTTCGGCGTTCCTCAGGCGGTTTATGCGGCGCCGCTGACGGAACTTGAACGCTGCGGGATTCAATCGCGCACGGCACAGCAAATATTCGCCCAAGCCGGCTTGAAAGAGGCGAAGAGTGAGCTCACGGCTGCTGAAAAAGCCGGCTGCCAGGTGGTCTGCTTCTCCGAGGATGGCTATCCACCGCTCCTTCGGGAGATCGCGGACCCGCCGCTGGCGCTTTATGTTAAGGGCGATGTGAAGACTCTCTCATCGCCTGCCATCGCAATGGTCGGCACGCGGCGCCCCACAGCCTACGGGAGTTCCGTGGCTCACCGGCTGGCGGCGGACCTGGCTTCCCGGCAGGCCGTTATCGTGAGCGGTCTGGCGCGAGGAATCGATTCGGCTTCGCACCGAGGCGCTCTGGAAGGTAAAGGCAGGACGGTGGCGGTGCTGGGCTCGGGGATCGACGTGATTTATCCCCGGGAAAATAAGCGCCTGGCGGAAAAAGTGGTGGAATCCGGGGCTTTGATCAGTGAGTTCCCAATGGGGACAGCGCCGATTCCGGAGAATTTCCCGATTCGTAACCGGATTATTAGCGGGATTTCACTGGGAGTTGTGATTGTGGAGGCTGCCGAATACAGCGGATCGCTGATCACGGCGCGGCTGGCGCTGGAGCAGAACCGCGAAGTGTTTGCTGTCCCGGGACCTATTACCTCCGCGCAGAGCTTTGGGCCGAACCTGCTGATTAAGCAGGGCGCCAAGCTCGTGGATGGCTGGCTGGACGTGGTGGAGGAGCTGCCGCCCGCGGTTCGCATGCAATTCCTGCCAACCGGAACCGGAGGCGAAGAGGCAGGGGCGGCTGAGCCGTCGCTTTTCGAGCAGTCGCTGAAAGGCGATCAAAAAATGGTGTTTGACGCCCTGCGCGTGGATGAAGCGTTGTTTGTGGATTCGATTTGCGGGTCGGTTTCGATGCCCCATCCGCGGGTGCTTGCGGCGTTGTTGGCGCTGGAGATGGGCGGACTGGTAAAACAGTTGCCGGGAATGAATTTCGTCCGGAAGTTGTAGCGGGAAAAGCTTAGAACGATTCGCCGCGGCGGACCGAATTCCGGTGGTGGGGCATCCAAGGCAAGTTAGGAAAGGAAGAAAACGCGGCGCCGGCGCGGGCTGTGAAGTAATGGAGTCCTATGGCCAAATCGCTCGTGATTGTCGAATCGCCTGCCAAGGCGAAGACTATTAACAAATACCTGGGGCCGGACTTTGTGGTGAAGGCTTCCATGGGACACATCATGGATCTGCCCAAGCGGGATTTGGGCGTGAACCTGGAGAAGAACTTCGAGCCCACTTACATTACCATCCCCAAAAAAGAATCTGTGATCCGCGAGCTCAAGGACGCCGCCAAAAATGCGGACTCCATCTACCTGGCTGCTGACCCGGACCGCGAGGGTGAGGCCATCTGCGCGCACCTGCGGGAGTTGCTGGATTCGCATAAGAAAAAGTTCTTCCGCGTGCTGTTCAATGAGATTACGCGCGACGCCGTCCGTGAAGCATTTGAGCATCCGGGCGAGATTAATGCGAATTTGGTGGACGCGCAGCAGGCGCGCAGAATCCTGGACCGGCTGGTAGGCTATCAGGTGAGCCCGCTCCTCTGGGATAAGGTGAAGCGCGGCATTTCCGCAGGCCGCGTGCAGACGGTGGCGCTGCGGCTGATTGTGGAACGCGAGCGCGAGATTCGCGCCTTCGTGAAGAAAGAATACTGGACGATCACGGCGAATCTGGAGGGCAAGAACCCTCCGGCTTTCGAGGCGCGGCTGGTTAAATTCCAGGGTAAGGACCTGGAGATTCCCGATCAAGAAAGCGCGGAACGCCATGTGGCCGCGGCGCGGGCCGCAGGCTTTACTGTTAGATCCATCGAGAAAAAGGAAAAGCGCCGCTACCCGGTTCCACCTTTCATCACCAGCAAGCTGCAGCAGGAAGCTGTCCGCAAGCTGAACTTCTCCACGAAGAAGACCATGTTACTGGCACAGAAGCTCTATGAAGGCGTTGACCTGGGTGAGGAAGGATCGGTGGGCCTCATCACCTACATGCGCACGGATTCGACGCGCGTGGCGGATTCGGCGCTGGCCGCGGCGCGGGAATACATTCAAAAGAAATTTGGTCACGCTTATTTGCCACCCGCCGCCATCCATTACAAGAGCAAGAAGGGCGCACAGGATGCCCACGAGGCCATCCGGCCGACCGCCGTTGAACGTACGCCGGACGCGATGAAGCGCCGCCTTTCGCCCGATGAGCTGAAGCTTTACAAACTGATCTGGCAACGCTTTGTGGCATCGCAGATGAACCCCGCGGTGTTTGACCAGACCACGATTGAGATCGAATCCGGTGATTATCTGTTCCGCGCCACAGGTTCCGTTGAAAAGTTCAACGGCTTCCGCGCCATCTACGAAGAGGGCAAGGATGACAACACCGGCGCCGGAGAAGACGAAGAATTGAAGCACCGTCTGCCTGCCGTTGCGGAGGGCGAGAATCTGAAACTCAATCAAATCCTGCCGGAGCAACATTTCACCGAACCGTCCCCGCGCTATAACGAAGCCACCCTGGTGAAGGTGCTGGAGGAAAAGGGCATTGGCCGGCCTTCAACCTATGCCACCATTCTTTCCGTGATTCAAAACCGCGCCTACGTGGAGAAACAACAAGGGCGGTTTTATCCCACCGAGTTAGGCATGGTTACGAGCGATCTGCTGGTGAAAAATTTCAGCGAGATTTTCGACGTCGCCTATACGGCCCGGATGGAAGAGGAATTGGACGAGGTGGAGGATGGAAAGCTCGGTTGGATCGAAGCCCTGGATGAGTTCTACCGTAAATTCAAGAAGGAGTTGAAAGCGGCGGGGCGGGATATGGCGGACTTGAAGGGCGAAGGCATTCCCACCGATGTTAAATGTGAGAAATGCGGAAAGCCGATGGTGATTCGCCTGGGACGAAACGGCCAATTCCTGGCCTGCACCGGATACCCGGACTGCGACGGCACCCGGGACCTGACGCCCGAGCTCGCCGCGCAATATGGCTCGGCTTCACCCGCGCCCGAAGTGCCGGAGCAGACCTGCGAAAAATGCGGCAAGCCGATGACCGTCAAGCGCGGGCGCTTCGGGTATTTCCTGGCCTGCACCGGTTACCCCGAGTGCCGGAACACCAAGAAAATTGTGATGGGCGACGGCACGGTGAAAACGGTGGCCGATGTCCAACTCGATGAAAAATGCCCGCAGTGCGGCGCTCATCTGGTGATCAAGCACGGGCGCTTCGGTGAGTTCACCGCCTGCAGCAATTATCCAACCTGCAAGTACGTCAAGAAACAGACCCTCGGCATCCCCTGCCCGGAAAAGGGTTGCAGCGGTGAAATCGTAGTGCGAAAAACCAAGCGTGGAAAGACCTTTTACGGTTGCAGCCGCTATCCCGATTGCAAGTTCACGGCCTGGGACAAGCCGGTGGCTGAGCCCTGCCCGAACTGCGGCAACCCCATCCTGCTTGAGAAGACTTCCAAGAAGGCGGGTCCCGTGCGCTACTGCCCGAACGAAGCCTGCAAGTACGAACATGTCATAGTCTGAGCCGCCCTTA
>CALCEB010000195.1 GCA_937900045.1 uncultured Acidobacteriota bacterium | reverse complement strand
ATATTGGATTCCCCAGATGTTCTTCAGTTCCACCAACTCGATGCCAACGTGGTCCGGATCAGCCGGTGTGATTCGATCCCGGAAGGAAACCACACGCGCGCGCAGCGATAGCTCCAGGAAGCGATTCTCAATAGTCAGTTCGCTGCCAACGTCAACCCGGCGGTGCAGAGCCAGTAAGGCGCCGTGTTTGTTGATGTTAAGCGTGTTCGTCTCTTCCTGAAAAGCTTCACCCCCGGCATCTTTGCCGCTGACCGTCACGGGAACGGCAATAGAAAGGCGCGTAGTTCTGCGCTTTTCGGAAGCAGGGGAATCTGATTCCTGTCCTGTCATTAATCCGGACGGGTTGGCGTCGAGACGGTCCATTATTTTACCACTATCGGCGGATTGATCCTTCTTGTTGAACCATAAGGTCATAAGACGCCCTTCCCGGTGGTCCGGCGCGAGGGCAGGCGCAGCCGCTGAGCCTGCCGCACCGGGAGACAGGCCACTTGTGCCGGACTTCCTTTCACGAATTCGTTTCAGGGGATCGATCATTGGACTTTATATACCGAAGTTTTACGATGTGAAACGAGTTAATTCACGCTCGAATTGTCGGACCCTGTTCTTCACAGAATGATCCCTTCGACTCTGGCAAGCAGCCGAAGGTCGGCGAAATCACGCCAATGTCTACGCCTCAGATTTCTCACGCTTTTACTAAATAGTTGATTCTTAAGCAATTGATTGGCTTTTCCCCTAAAATCGATTCAACTTCATGATAATAAAATGCTTAACCAATTTTTCAATGGCTTTGCTAGTGGCTTTGGATGGGTTTGGTCCTCGAGTCGTCCTTTGTTTTCAATCGAGTTTGGGTTTTCCCACTAAACAATCTTTTAACGCGCATGCTGCGCTTTTCAGACCTCGCGTGGCGTCCAATTACCTCGACTCTGAAGGTCATCACTGTCGCGGGAAGTGGAGGCAGACGGCGAGGGAACCTATCTCGATCCCTGGCGCGATTAGGGCCAAATTCCTGTTTGGGAGATGGCCAGTCGTTCAGTCTCATAACAAACCCCAAAATTTGGGTCAATCGGGGAGAAGATTCGATGTCCGCGTGTAACCCAGTAGAATCCTCCATGTCAGGGCATGTCTGTCCCTGCGGCATCCCCCGAGGCATTTACGGGGTTTTACCAGTATATCAACAGTACTTGAATAATCAACCCACTTCGTTTTACGGGATGTAATTGGAGAAAGTGGCCGTGGCGGGGATGCTTACCGGCCGGGCCTATTTTTCTTGATGATGCCGAAGCCCTCGCGGATGGTGAGAATCTGGTTGGCGGGAATGTTACGGAAGATTTCAACCTTTTGCGTAGTGGGCCATTTCACTTCGATCAAATCCACCATCTTCGCCTGGCCGATCCCAAAGTGAAGCCGCAAATCACTTTGGGACATAACGCTGGTGCCGCTGTGAACCTCGTCCATTTGGCGATGCTTTCCGATGGTTACATAAGCGCGAGCGCCGATGGCGGTGCGGTTACACTTGGTCCCGATGAGCTTGAGCTTGATCCAGTTGTTCTTATTGCCCCCCTCATTGCGGAGCAGCGACGGCGGATCGTTCATGTTGAGGACCAGCATATCCATATCGCCATCGTTGTCGTAATCACCAAAGGCACATCCACGGCTTGAGAATTTTTCCGTGACGCCAGGTCCAAGCTCTTTCGAGACATCCTTGAACTTACCGTTGCCGAGGTTGTGATACATGACGCGGGGCATTTTGAAGGTCTGGTCCAGATGGAAGCTATCGATCTCCGGATAAACATGGCCGTTCACCTGGAAGATGTCAGCCCAGCCATCGTTGTCGTAATCCAAGAAGCCGCATCCCCAGCCTACGAACTGCGTATTCACGCCCACGCCGGAGACGAACGTGACATCTGTAAAGGTGCCGTCTCCATTGTTACGGTAAAGGTCGCAGGTGTCGTCGGAGAAATTGGTCTTAAAAATGTCAAAGTAGCCGTCGCAATCGTAATCGGCCACGCCCACACCCATGCCGGCCTGCTCCTGCCCATCCTCGTTGTAGGCGCTTCCGGCCATTACCGCGACGTCCGTAAAGGTCCCATTTTTATTGTTGTGGAGCAGGATGCTTGGCTCGGAATCCACGGCCACGTAAATATCCGGCCAGCCGTCATTGTCAAAATCATAGGCAACGGCAGTAATGGAATAACGTGGGCCGGTTTTTAGGATGCCGGATTTTTCCGAGACGTTCGTGAAGGTTCCGTCGCCGTTGTTGTGATACAGGATGTTGCTACCCCCGGGCAAGCCGCGCGGGCCGCACATCACCGGGATGCCCTTCCACTGGCAATAACCGTTTTCTCCGGGCGCCGGAATCTTGGATATATCGAGATCTATGTAGTTAGCGACAAAAAGGTCCAGATGTCCGTCCCGGTCATAATCAATCCAGGTGCAGCCGGAGTTCCACCTCACCTTTTCGTCATACAATCCCGCCTTCTTCGTGACGTCAGTGAAGGTTCCATTGCCATTGTTGTGCCAAAGGAAGTTGTGGCCCCAATAGGTACAGAAGAGGTCGTCCCAGCCGTCGTTATCGTAGTCGCCCACGCAAACGCCGACGCCCCATCCGGTTCGCGCCAAGCCCGACTTTGCCGTGACATCGCTAAAAGTGCCATCGCGGTTATTCTTGAGCAAATGGGAGGTGGGCGCCTGGCCGGGCGGCCATTTGGCGTCGAGGCGGGTGCCGTTAGTCAGATAAATATCGAGCCAACCATCCATGTCGTAGTCGAAGAAAGCCAGGCCGCTGCCTTTCGCTTCAATGATGTACTTCTTGTGCAGGACCCCGCCCCAAACATTTTCAACGGTCACACCGGCTTGCTTGGCCACGTCCACGTAAGTCACGGGTGAAGCGTTCGGCGGCGTGGGAAGCGGCGATGCGTTCAGCGTGAGCGGCCCAGTCCACTTGCGGAGCGGCATGCTGAGGGCTTCCAGAAGCTGGGTTCCAAGCAATAGGGATGATGATTGGAGAAAAGTTCTGCGGGGAAATTTCATCTTGGCGATTGGGGTTACATCCTTGCGGCTGCGGTGTGCGAAAAGCGGCACGCCGGGCGCCGGGTTGTGGAATCGAAAACCTGATTATACAACATCAGCAGCAATTCGTGGCTGCGGGCAGCAGGTTAGACCCAATGCTGTTCACTTAAGGTCCGGTCGAGAATAATGCCCACAGTTGAACCAGAGCCCCTCACCCGCCGCTGCGCGGTTCCCCCTCTCTCCGCTTGCGGGGAGAGGGCCGGGGTGAGGGGTCAGGCGACGCCTCTGAGATCAAG
>CALCEB010000194.1 GCA_937900045.1 uncultured Acidobacteriota bacterium | reverse complement strand
GCGGCCACCACTTCGATCTCCACGCCACCCTCGCTTGAGGCCATAAACACTGGCCGCCCCGTCTGCCGGTCCACCACCAGACCCAGATAAAGCTCCCGCGCCACATCCAGACCCTCTTCGATCAGGACCTGCCGCACCAGGCGTCCCTCGGGACCGGTCTGATGGGTCACCAGCGTCATCCCCAGAATCTTCGCAGCGACGGCTTCGGCATCCGCCGGACTTTTCGCCAGTCTTACGCCCCCGCCTTTGCCGCGACCCCCGGCATGGATCTGCGCCTTCACCACCACCGTCCCGCCACCCAGACGCTCCGCCACGCCCCGCGCCGCTGCCGCTTCGGTAATCACTTCACCGCGCGGGACCGCCACGCCATACTGGGTCAGAATCTGCTTTGCCTGAAACTCGTGAATCTTCATTCCGGCTTATCCTTCCGTTTCCCGTGACCAACCCGGGACACATTACCCCATTGGCCCACTCCGGCGCTCGTAATGTGACCGCCACTGTACAATGCGAGCCGCACCCGGCCGCGAAATTAAACAGTATAGGAAACGGCCCCATAAAAAGCAATTGCGGCAGAACCGCAAAAAGCGAGGGGAAGTTGTCATCATTGGCTATAGCACGGCATTGTAGCTGCTTAGGGATGTGGTTGGATTTTCGCCCGTCGGCCGGCTGTTCCACGTTGTGGAGTGTAAGAAAGCGAGAAGCCTAGCAAAGCTTGGCCAGGGATTCGGTCAGGTCTTGACCTATCGATATCTTCTTCAGAAATTTAGCAATGAGTTTCTGCGATCGTTCGACTGTGGGAATCCAAATTCCAAATCTTCCTGCGACTGATGTGTAACGGAGGACACCTCCGTAGCACGTGGCATCTCGAGGTCCCACCCAACAAACCCGGTATTACGCGGTCTTTTTTAGGTCTTCTTCCTTCGCTGTCAGAGCTTGGCGCAATTGCTTTTTGGCGCGGAAGATCAGTGACCGGACGTTGGCGCGGGTATGGCCCAGTTTCTCCGCGATTTGGTCATAGGTCAGGTGTTGGTAGTAACGAAGGATAAGAGGAGCGCGGTAATGTTCTGGCAGGCTGACAATGGCGGCCCGCACGCTCTCAATTCGTTCCTTGGACTCCAATTCCTGGAGAGGTGACAAATCATGAGCCACGGGTTCCCACGCAACCGGGCGGTCAGGCTGGAAGATGCGGTGCTCGACGTGGCGACGGCGCAAGATGTCTACGCAATAGTGGCCGGCAACCGAGGAAAGCCAGCGGGAGAAGGGTTGGGCGCGGTCGAAGGTTTTCAAAGCGCGAGGCAACCGCACGAAAATTTCTCCCGTGGCGTCTTCCGCATCAGGGTGGGATCCCAAGAAACGGTAGCACACTCCAAATACCAGAGGGTGGAATTCACGATAAAGCTCGTCAGAAAGGGTTGGTGTTCCCAAAAGCATTTCGGCGGCAATAGTACTCACGATTTCACCTCCGTCATCAATCTGCGCGGTCCGGCAGCCGCAAACGCCGCTGCTTTTCCATTTACATAATGGAATAGCACTTAATGTTCCAACCCCCTTGGTTGCACATACTACATTGAAATATATGTACTTAGTATTTTTAGATTTGACAGTGGCATGGGTAAAAATCACAATTAATTGCGAATTCACAAGGTCCTATTAGAGGTGCTATACTTTTCCTCATGGCAACACAATCCTCCGATGTAGTTCTTCAACCGCCCGTCCCCGTGACTGACCGGCAACGTCACGCTTTGGTCCTGCGCGCCTGGGAAGCTATTAACAGCGAGCGCGAGCTGAGCGGCGTTTTGGCTGCGGTGGCTGACCTGCTGGTGCCGGTGGTGCCTTTTCGCGCCATAGGAATCGTTTCAATGGAGGGAGATCAGCACGACCTTTTTGCGATGCACTTGGTTGGAGTACCACTCGCTGAAGGGGAAAGCGCGGAAGGATTAGCGTTGCGGACAATGGAACAGTCCAAGTTTGTGACTCCCTCGATGTTTCCTGGCCATAACCTGGTCCCATACCACAACTCTGCTTCCACAAGCGAATTGAACCCCGATGAGCCTTATACCTGTCCCGACTTGCTCGCAAAGAAAGAGTGGTTTGAGCACGAATTCTTCTTGGCTGCGGGGGGAGTTCGCTCCTATGTCGCCATCCCGCTGATCACCCGGGGCAAACCAGTGGGGGTAGCTGTCTTCAGCCGCTCGGAACCTGTGGCTTTCACACTCGAACAGCTTTCAATCCTTACTGACGTTTCCAGATCGCTCGCCGTGGCGGTCGCAAACGCCCTGGCCAATGAGGAAATCCGCAAACTGCGGGACCAGTTGGAGGCGGAAAACATTGCGCTACGGTCGCAACTGGGCCAGACGCCGTGGTTTGAAGGCATCGTGGGCGAGTCGTTAGCCATCCGCCGGGTGCTGGAGGCCATCGATCAGGTGGCTTTGACGGATGCCACCGTGCTCATCACCGGCGAAACCGGGACCGGCAAGGAACTCATTGCCCGAGCCATTCACCGGCGCTCAAGCCGAGCCCATGGTCCCCTGATTCAAGTGAACTGCGCAGCCATCCCAGACACCCTATTGGCTTCTGAGCTCTTCGGACATGAACGGGGCGCTTTTACTGGAGCAGTGGAGAGGCGGAAGGGCCGTTTTGAGCAGGCGCACGGCGGGACCCTGTTTTTGGATGAAATCGGAGAGATGCCGCTGGAAACTCAGGTGATGCTGCTGCGGGTGCTTCAGGAGCACGAATTTCAACGGCTGGGGGGCAGCCAGACTCTGCGTGTGGATGTGCGAATTGTGGCGGCAACGAATCAGGACCTGGCCGCCGAAGTGTCCGGGGGGCGCTTCCGGAGCGACCTTTATTACCGTCTGAACGTCTTCCCAATTCATGTGCCGACTCTGCGCGACCGGCCAGAGGATATTCCGGCCCTGGTTGCGCACTTTGCGGCCAAACACGCGGCCCGGTTTGGCCGCTCCGTCGACCGCATCCACCGGCGAACCATGAGCTTTCTCGAGTCTCACCCTTGGCCGGGTAACGTGCGGGAGCTTGAAAACGTTATTGAGCGAGCAGTGATCGTTTCCCCCAAAGGAGCGCTTCGGCTGGGACCGGAAACGCTGCGTCCAGCGTCCGCTGCCGGCTCCGGCATGAAGGGACAACTTGAGAATGAAGAGCGCAGCCTGATTGAGTCTGCATTGCGGGCCTCGCGCGGCCGCATCTCCGGCCCGAACGGCGCGGCCAAGCGGCTGGGCATTCCGGCATCCACGCTCGAGTTCCGCCTCAAGCGGTTGGGAATTGATAAGTTTAAGTTCCGGGGAAATGGGGTAGCATCAGGCTGAGGTAGATTGCAAAAGGTCTCATGCAGAGGCGCATAGAACATAAAATTTTCCAAAGCAGGTATAAGAGTTCTTCTTCGCGCCCTTGACGTCTTTGCGTGAGGCGGTTTATCCGTTTCACAGCTTCGCACGCCATGCCTGAGCCAAAGCTCACCGGTTGTATTTCGGCGTAATGCCGCGCAGCCGCTTCCAGACCTTGTCGCATTCTTCGAGGGTTTCGGCTTGGAGCGGACCGCCCTCCGCAGCCATCAGATTTTCAGCAAGTTGCTCGGGCCTCGAAGCGCCCAAGATCACCGAGTCCACTTGCGTTTGGCTCAGTAGCCATGGGATGGCGAGTTCAATCAGCGTCTTGCCGGCCCGGCTGGCGACGCCCTTCAGTTCTTCAACAGCGTCGAAGTAATCATCGTGCCAGTAACGGTTCAAATAGAGCGGATTATTATCGAAACGGGAGCCGGCCTGGGGCGTGCTTTGGCGCGAGTGTTTGCCGGTGAGCAACCCGCCAGCCAGCGGATTGTAAGGTATTACCGCAACGTCAAATTGTTTGCAGAACGGCAGATATTCATCTTCAATGGCGCGGGCCAGAAGGTTATACATGGGTTGAGAAATGTACGGAGGCGTGAAGCCGTGCTTCTCCGCGATCCAATGAATCTCGCAGATTTGCCATGCGGCATAATTGGATACCGCCGGATAACGCACTTTGCCGGCGCGAACCAGTTCATCCATCGCGCCCAGCGTTTCCTCAATGGGAACGGCGTAGTCAGGCCAATGAAGGTAGTAGACGTCAACATAGTCCGTGCCGAGGCGAGCCAGGCTTGCGTCAATCGCCTTCAGAATGGCGGCTCGCGAAAGTCCGCCTTCGTCAGGCCCTTTACCCATCTTGTTTCGAACTTTGGTGGCCAGTACCACATCCTTGCGGTGTGAGCCCAGCGCCTTGCCCAACATCTCCTCAGCGCGGCCGTGGTTATACATGTTGGCAGTATCGAAAAAATTGATTCCAGCATCCAGGCATTGCGCCGTCATGCGATCCGCTGCGGCCTGATCCGCTTGTGAGCCAAAAGGCATGGCGCCGAATGACAGGCGCGAGACACGCAGCCCGGTATGATTCAATATCCGGTATTCCATGATTCACCTCGAAGGCGATGTTATCTGAGATTGAAAAAGGTTGCCTGCTTTGAATGACGATCATAAACAAATATTTTGCCTGTTTACCTGAAAAAACGGCATCCTTTGCGCTCCCCCGGCCATCTATCGAAATGGAGATTGAATATGGCCAACGGAACGCTTCTCCATCTCACGCAGGACCTGGAAAGGCTCGCTTACGAAGAGCAGCACATCCGGCGGCAATCTTTGGCCACATCGCTTGCCGCTTTCATGGAAAAACAACGTGAGGTTGTTTCCACGGTCAATAAGATCGAGCGGGAACTCTCCACGGAAGTGCGATTCAATCCTGCCCCGCTCATCGGCATTGATTACCCCATTGAGGACGCCCTGGAATGCGTCAGCGGTTTGGTCACGCAGCTTGAGGACATTCGCTCCTGCGCGGGTCAAGATGTCTCCCGGTTGCCGGAAAA
Organism: uncultured Acidobacteriota bacterium; assembly: GCA_937900045.1. Classification (GTDB taxonomy): domain Bacteria; phylum Acidobacteriota; class Terriglobia; order UBA7540; family UBA7540; genus CALCEB01. The sequence continues at coordinate 287 of CALCEB010000194.1, read as the reverse complement.
GGTGGGGGAGTTCAAGAAAAAGCTCGCAGATTTTGTGGACGGTCCTTTACCCCAAGTGGCCTGACCGCGCTCACCTCACCATTAGCTCCAATGCATCTTCCTACTTATTCCTGACAACCTTAAGCGGCCAAGCTGGTCTATCCAGCAGCACACTCACTCATGCGTATCGGAATCACATTTGGTTATTTCCTTCCCTCGGTCATTCGTTGAATTGGCGGGTCTAGCCCCAATACTGTTCACTTAAGCTAATATGCGGTATGCTTCTCTCATCCCCTTGAGAGGAGGAC
>CALCEB010000193.1 GCA_937900045.1 uncultured Acidobacteriota bacterium | reverse complement strand
GCTCAGCAGGGCAAATCAAATACGTTAGTGTATTTAAGAAATATGGTACTAAGCCCCAGATTCCTGCGCAGAGCTGGGAAAACTTGACCAAGCGAGTGCCGGAGCCTGACCGGAGCCGTTATCGGGCCAATCCCGGCTGAGACCGGGAGTTGGCTTTTCAATCCGCTTGCCTTAGCGGACGGATAATGGCTCCAACCGGTTTAAAATGGGCCCGTCCCCGAATTCTATAGATTTGAGGATCATGATGTTGAAACGTTTTGGGACGCTCACCCTGAGCGTTCTTGTTTTTGCGAGTTGCACCTCAGCGCCTCCGAAACCCGCCAGCACCAGTTCCGTTTATACGCTCATTGGCGACCAGCCCGTGTGCGATGTGCTTTCCTTCCAAGTCCTTATCACGGCAATGACACTGAAGGGAGCTTCCGGAACGGCCAGTTTTGCAGTGTTGCCCACCAGCGCCGCCATCAAGGTGGATTTCGCCGAGTTGCAGGATTTCAGCACCGTGATGAATATGACGACGGTTCCGCCTGGAACTTACGACCAGATTAAATTGACCATCGCAGCGCCACAGCTTGTGGTTTATAACGCGGCGGACAGTCCGCCCACCCAGACCATCACACCTTCGCTCTCGACCGAAACCCCAACCTTTGCCATCAATCCGCCCCTTGTGGTGACGGCGGGAAATGCGGAAGCAGTGAAGATTGACTACAACCTCGGCCAGTCTGTCCAACTCGGTACCAATGGACAGGTCTCCACCAGCATGACTCCGGAATTCAGTGCCACGGCCGTTTCGCCCAGTGAAACTCAATCGCCGTCGGCAGGGCTTGATGACGTTTACGGGTTTGTAACCACTGTTAACAACACTATCCCAAACTCGGGAACCAATTTCACCGGCGGTTTTGTATTGCAGCTTCTGGTAAATGGCTCCGGGCCGGAGCTTACCGTCGAGCTCAACAAGTCCAGCCAGTTGCTGGGTGTCTCCGCCCTGAATTTGTTGACCACCGGAACCTTCATGGAAGTGAGCGGCTATGTGGATACAGGCGGCAACTTCGTCGCGACGGCTGCCAACGCCGAATACCCGGAGGTGAGCGAGGCGGACCAAGTGGCATTTTTAGGAATCGTGGAATCGGTTACGCATGACTCCAATGGCAACGTGACACAATTCAATTTCTTCAACAGAGATGAGCAGCCGAATACCGGTTTCACCGTGACGCTCGATAGCACCGTGGTGGTAACACCTTCCTCCCAAACGACTTATAACGTTTCCTTTCCCGCGGACAACTTTGCCAGTCTTCCTTTCGATCCGACTGCCATTGCACCCGGTCAGCAATTGATCGTCGATGGAACATTCACCCCGCCGCCCAGCAATCTTCCAACTGGCACAACTGCGCCGCCCGTGCAGGTTGCGGCTAATGAGATTGTTGACCAGTTGCAGGTCCATGAAGGTAACTTCTCTTCGCTCCTTGCCACGGGTTCGGACAACCTCACTGGTGCCTTCTTGCTCGTGCCCTGCGCCGCCATCCTTAACAATTCGCCAATTTACGTCGTTACCACTGCCTCGACTCAGTTCGTGAATGTGGATGGCCTCTCTGGACTCAGCCCGGTTCCATCGTTGCTCGTCAAGGGCCTCCTTTTCTACAGCCAGAAGGGGACTACAATTAATGGCGTTCAGGCGCCCGCGGGATCGTGGGTGCTTCTTGCCACCCAGGTGCACCAACTCACATAAAACGATTGCATCTGTCTGAAAAGCCCGGTTCCGTCGTGGCGGTGGGGATATCACATCCTCGGAGCTTACCGGTGCCAAGCCAAACCGGAAAAACCCCCAAAGCAAACCGGAAATTTCCATGCCTAACCGGATAACTTATTTGTTTTCAACAAGTTTTAGGTTTGTTCCTGAGAGGAATCCTTTGGTGCTCCGATTCGATCTTCCTGGTGCAATCCCTCGGGCTTGTGGACTTCCAGGTATTGGCGCGGCGAGCTGCAAGCTGCGCCGAGGTTAAAGGCTTTGAAGTCAAAGAAATACTCCCTTGCTAAGGAATTTGGAGTCGCTTACAAGGCACAATCGGCGCCCGCCACAAATGCAGGGCGCTACGAGGGTTAACCAGAGAATAACAAAATGGTCGATGTTTGTCAAGCGGAAAGATAGTTTGACAGCGGTTCCGCATCCGAGGCAGGAGGCGCGCAAAAATAGCGAGTCCGGGCAGCT
>CALCEB010000192.1 GCA_937900045.1 uncultured Acidobacteriota bacterium | reverse complement strand
CAACCCGGAATCAATTGCTTAAATCAGGAAGGAAAGTATGAATGCGGAATCGCTGTGGTAGTGTCTCAGTTTGTTTGCTGTAGCGGCGCTCTATGAGCGCCGAACTTGGGTCTTCAACGGTTTCCGGCGCTCATAGAGCGCCGCTACAGCAAACTGCGTCACTACCGCGATTCCGCATCCGTTGCGGGGAGTGCTGAAAAATGAGTGCGATGGCGCGCAATCGGCGCCGGGGCCAGCGTCATCGGCACTCGGCTAAAGCGAGCCGGAATGCACTGGACCGTGAGGGGTGCCAACGCCAGCATCGCCTTGCGATGCTGCCGCTTGAGCGGGCGGTTTGAAGACTTCTGAAAGCGTCGGAGGCAGGGGAAGGTCGCGTGAAAATCATTTCCCTGTCGTGCACCCTCCTGAACGATGGCAGGAGGTTCCTTCCATCCTCCCGGCTGGGGCGCGAACAGCCCGTAAACCTTGCCTCTGCCAGGTCATGTACTTACTGCCAAGAAAATAATTCCAGACAATGGAGAAAGAGCTGCGTTTTTTCGGCGGTGATTTTGTTTACTGCGGGTTGGGTTACAATGGGAGTTCCCAAAATCGATCCAAGCACCAGGCCAAGGAGTCAAAAAAAGAAGCCGAGCCGATACTTTTCGGCCCGGCTTGGCTGGCAACTTTCTCTGGGGGGAGAACTTTCAAGTTTGAGCCAGCACACAAGTTTCTTTACTGTACGTGGCGCACCTTGCGAATTCTACTTTTGGCGGAGCAGGCATGGGAACCGGCACAAAGAAACTGGGGGACAGTTCCAGATGGAGACGGGAGCGGGCGATGAAGTATTCGAGGAAGGCTTCATTCGTGTTCGTCGAAGCCGCCCCTCGCGGCAGACTGGCCGGCCGCAAACTGAGCGCCAAGCCAGGACTCTGACTTGGTGTCAGGGTCAGATGGCGGAAGGTCGAGCAGACGTGCAACGGAATACGGTCCGCCCGAATGTTGGAGAACGAAACCAACAGGAATAGCGCCGGGCCAAAAAAAGCAATATCCTGCAGCCAAGTCTGCTTCACCATACTGATGTGTCCCGCCGTGAGCCGGGCGATCAAATTAAAGGCCAGCATCGCCCCCAGCCCATAAAGCAAGGTGCGATTGACAGGACACGCGCGCTGCGCATAGGCCAGGATCAAGACGGCCACGGCCATTAGGATGCTTGCGATGTTCGCCGCGCGCCACAAGAAGCACAGAAATTTGTGGCTGTCCAGGACCATCGCGTAGGCGGAAATCAGCTCCATGGCCACCCCCAAGCATAACCACCAAGCAAATAGCGGGTTCTTGCGGTGAAGTTGGTAACGGAAGTAAACGAGGGAGAGCAGAAAGAGCACGGTCGATGAAGCAATCCAAAAGGTAATCAGTCTATTCACCGGGGACCTCCTTCAAGGAAGGTCCCCGGTTTCCCTATGAGACAAGTTACCTTTCGGGTGGGGTTGGTGGCTTTGGCCACATATGGGTTCAGCTCCCTTCCGACCCAGTTTTTCGGGGTAAGAGGAACTATAGCCCAACCGGATGATACCTTCCTGATATATGTTATATTGTAAGTAAACATCGTCTCTCTTGTATCAAACCTCTAATACTTTTCATACGACGCTAAGGCGGGTCCAGGTGCAGCCTGCGCACTACGTGTTCAACAGGTTGTTGAGTGTTGGTCTGTTCTTCCACCATATCCAACACCCTCTCGAGGACCATGGCAATCACCTCCGACCGCTTCCGGAAACTAAAGTCACACCAGTCCTGGAGCGTGCGGAATTTGGAAACGGGGAGTCTCGTGCAAATCGTCATTTGAAGTTTTTCGTGGCGTCTATTCATTATTGAAAACCCCATTGTGAGATTGCGAGGGTAAACTGAAGCCGCTGAGAGTGCCAATACTATGCCCGGATTCCGGACGGAGTAACCCGGCTACGCCGGGCCGCAACCACCCGGGGTTTGAAAAGGCGGCGGAAGCAATGATGGAGGCTTGCAAGAGGGCCTGAATTTGGAGCTTGGGAAGGGCCCCTTCCATCCCAATCATCACCAACTCGTGTCCTGAATAGTTACTCATAAGTGAACTGTATCATCTGGAAATGAGACAGTGGAGACACGTGAGACAAGTGAGACAGATTTTTTAGGCCTTTATTTTGTAGCAGATATAGATTCTAGCCTGTGGAAAAATAGCCGTGGGGTTAAAAAGTGTCCCTTTTGGGGACAGTTGGTTTCCTTCGACCAGCGCCAGGTGCGTTGAGTTCCTGAATCAGGTATCAATTTTCCGGCTGGTCCTGGCGAGACCCAGAATCAGTGGACTTCTCACCGGGGGTGGTTGGAGGAAATGACTTGGCTTGAGCGACCGGGTCTGCATCCAGAGGCAGTGGATGCGGCCCAAGGCCGAGCTTCATGAGGGATTTTGCATCCGGCAATCCCGTGGCCGGAAAACCATGCTGCTGCTGGTACTGCTTCATGGCTTCCCGTGTTTGACCGTCCCACCGGCCGGTCGGGGACTCGTGAAGATCACCCGCATGGATTAGGGCCTGCTGGATCTGCTCCGCCCTTTCGGGTTGCATGTGAATGCTGGCGAAGCGCACTTTGTACTTTGTGGATTTCTTCCTACGGTAATTGTGGGCCTTCCGGGACTTGGCGTAAGTTCGATGCGAGGGTCTTGCATGAACCAGGTGTGAAGCTTTGGTTGCGGTCCGAGCCTTCGCACTATAATGCACGGAGCGCCGCGCGGGGGTGCGATGCTTCCGGCGTTTCGCCGCCGGTGAATGATGGCGAGCCACCTTGGTGGCCGCCGCCGGAAGAAACGGGATAGCAAGCCATAAGGCCGCCGCAAAAAAGATAAAATTTCTAATAAGCATCTTTCCTGGCAAATTCAATCTCGCGTTTCCTCCAACCATTTTGCTAAGGCAACGGGTCTGCAAGAAACAGGGTGGTGAAGCCGCGGCCTTGCCGGCGGGCAACCAGAAAGAGCACATCTTGCCCTGACTTCAACTCCGATTGCAAGTGATTAAATTGCTCTGCGGTTGTGACCTCTTTGTGATTAATTGAAAGTAAAATATCTAGCTTTTCTAAGCCCAGGTCTTCCGCGAAACCGCCAGGCTTCACATCAGTCACAATCACACCTTCCGGATGGGGCAACCGCAACTGGGTGGCCAGATCCTTCGCCTGGTCCGGGCTCAGATCCTTGACGGTGACACCAAGGATTCCTGCCGGCAATTGACTCGTCTGCCCATTGACAGGCTTCTCAGGCGCCGCATCAGCCTCGCCCACGATTCGGTTCCAATCCCCCACGACAATCGTGGTCTTGCCCGCCTTGCGATCGCGCAAATATTCCACCGCCATCTTTTTACCGGGTTCCGTATTTGAAACAATGGACAGCAACTGGTCACCATCGGAAATCGGCTGGCCGTCCAGGGAGGTGATGACGTCGCCGCGTTGGATCCCAGCGTTTTCTGCGGGACTGCCAGGCTCGACGCTTTCCACCACTACGCCGTGGCTCGCGCCGAAGCTGCGCAAGAGAGCGTCATTCCGCACACTCATAAAAGTGACGCCGATAGCGCCCCGGCGCACCGTGCCGGTGGTGATGATGGAATTGTAAACTTTCCGCGCCACGTCGGAAGGAATGGCAAAGCCCACGCCGTCATAGGAACCGCGCGTGGTGGCGATCGCCGTATTGACGCCAATCACCTGGGACGCCATGCTCACCAGCGGCCCACCGCTGTTCCCGGGATTGATGGCCGCGTCCGTCTGAAGGAAACGTTTGAATTCGCCGCTGCGCCCGCCTTCAATATCTCTCCCCTTGGCGCTGATGATCCCCGCCGTCACCGTAGCTTGAAGCCCAAAGGGGCTACCGATGGCCAGGACCCAATCCCCCACGCGCATCGAATGGGACTCACCCAGTTGGACCATCGGGAGAGGCTTGCCGGCGTCAATCTTGATGACGGCAAGATCCGTCCACTTGTCGTAGCCGACCAGTCTTGCGGTATACCGCGTCAAATCGCTTTGATCGCTTTGCAACTGGACTTTCATCCGGTCCACCGGCCTATCTTCTCCGTCCTGCATCACCACATGGTAATTGGTGAGGATATAGCCCGTCTTGTCCAGAATCATGCCGGATCCCAGACTCTGCTGCTGGAAATCCGAGGGTGGGCCGCCCGGACCCATATGGAAGAAGCGGTTAAAGAAATCGTCACCGGGGCTGCCCTCGGGAGATTGGAAGCGCCGGTCGGCCAACCGGACGGTGGATTCCGTGGTGATGTTTACCACGGCTGGACTCACATTCTGAGCAATTTGGGCAAAAGAACTGGAAAGCTCAACGGGAGAAGGATCAGCAAGTGGTTTAGCGCCGGGCGCAAACACCCCCACCTTGGCCGCGCGTACTCCATGTGTGGCCAGCGAGCCAATGACGATTCCCGCCCCCAGGGTCGCCGCCACCACCAAGGCGGCCCAATAACGGCGCACGTTCACCATTCCAAACTCCAATTCTGAGAGCTATCCACTAACTCCCCTTAATCCTTATTCGGAAATTATACACCCGTCCATGACCAGAAAAGAAACCCGGAGCTATTCAGAATTCGTGTTATCAGGGCTGGCCGGTACTGGCAGCCGCAGAAGTAACAATGGAAATATAGGTTCCGGCCCAAAGAAGGCCGGGACCGACTGCCCCCACAAAGATCACCTTGTGGCGTTCTCCGTGGTGATCCGCTTCAGCTTTTTCCAATGCCTTGCACAAGGCCACCCCACATGTAGCGGAGCCCAGGTTGCCAGTGTATCGGGTCACCTCGGGTGATTTGACTAGGGGAATGTTCGCGCGGTTGGCCAGAGATCTGAAGGCACGCGGATTCGCCTGGTGCAGGGCAAACCAGTCAACTTCTGTACGAAGAGTTCCGCTCTCCGCCTCCAACTCTTGGATCACTCGATCCAGTGCGGTGATAGCGGCCCCTACCAGTTCCTCGCCTTTGAACTCCACCGTTACTGATCCAACCCCGGTCAGGCCAAGCCGCAGTGCGGAAGCGTGCGCGCCGGAGCACCCTGAGATGAAGTTCCCTAGCCGGCACTCGCCCGGCGTGGACGCTCCGCTGCGTGAAAGAATAAAGGCACAGGCGCCGTCGCCAAATAGTCCTCGGAATTCGCCAGGCGCCGCTGCAAGCGGGCGGCTGTTGATCTCGGCTGCGACCACCAACGCCACCTTTCGCCCGGTCAAGAGAATTGCTCTTGCCGTCGCCAGAGCATGAATCACGCCGGCGCACGCCCCGCCCACATCAAAGGCTCCGCAGCTTTCGTCCAAAATTAAACGGGAGTGCAGGCGGGCGGCAAGCGAAGGAAAGGCAATCCAAGTGGCGCTGGTGGCAACCAGAACATCCACTTGACCGGGCCCCACCCCGGCCTTGGCCAAAGCTGCTTCCGCCGCATCAAATCCGAGGCTAATCTCGTCTTCCGATTGACCTGCGTAGCAGACCGTGTCGATTCCCGCCCGGCCGCTGATAGTCCCCGGCGCTAATGCGCACTTGCTTTCGACTCCCGCCGCCTCGACGCGAATTCGTCCCAAGGCGTAACCCCAACCCGTTAAGTTCACCCAGGAATCGCCCGGCGCGACTGAGCGGGCAGACCTGCTGGCTGCCGCCTCCGCGTCCTCGCCTGGAGCCTCACACAATAACTCTGCCAGCGCCCTGACGCTCTGTGGGCGGTTCGGGGGCCACGGGTTTCCGAAATCTTGAACACCGGTGATATCCTCCAGACCTGAGAGGATGCCAACCCAGCCCATTGAGTCAATAAGCCCGGATTCGATCAAATCCTCGTCGTCCGCCGGGAACAGCTTGCCCGGCGGAAGCTCAGCCGCAACCCGATCGCGCACCACCGGCAGCGCGCGAGATTTATCCCGGAATTTCGGCCACCTTTGGCTCACAAAACTTCCTCACGGGCTTTTCTGCCAGTTTCTGTTCCGCGCTGGCTCAAGGGTCTTGAGCCAGTCCCCAGTGGGTTGGGGAAAAAGGGAATCCAGCATCAACCAACACTTGCCTTCCCGGGCGCGCGCCAGCCCGATCCTGGCAAAGCGGTTCGGCGACTTGCGGAGCTTTTCGGTGACTTGACGGTTGAGGAAGTTCATCGTCTTTGAACTGAAGGTGATCTTATCTTCCGCACAGAGCTTCACAAGCTGGGCGAGGAACTGGCCCCAGGCCCGGTCGACCACGGGAAGGCTGCGGAGCCGCTCATCCGAAGCTAACACCAGCTCGGCCCGCAACCGAAGACCTTTGGGGTCCTGGAAAACCCGGAAGCGAATATTGTGGTATGGGCAGCCACAAATCGACCGCTGGCCTTTGGACGGGTCAATCCAGAAGTTCCCTCTGGGGTTGTCCGATTCCAAAGAGCACCCAAACAGTCCCTCCAAGTTTATTGACACTTCCGCTGTTTCCAAGCGCCGGATTAAATCCCCTTCGTTCAGGATGCTTCCCGTCCTTTGAAGGCTGCGAGCTTGCCGGTCCTCGAAGTGCGGGGCGCGAAGCACCGCAGGCGCGAATTGGCAGCGCACACAATCCCCGCGGTTGAACATGAAAGGGTCTAGCCATGCGTATCGGTCGAAGGGCATGGGCCGCACTGAACGAAAGGAATCGCGACCGTCGGGCTCCAGACCGATGATGCAATAGCCCGGTGACATCATGGTGATATCAGAGATAATGATCTCTGGCATGGGCTTCAGGGCTTGGCCTTCCGGGTTCGGCGGGAGGCAGGCTTGGGCATGACCAGGTGCTTGACCTCAATGGAATGCCCTTGGGCGTTCCATGTGCGCGCGAACATCTCCGCCACCAGGCGCCGGTGGCACTTCTCCGGCCCGGCTTCAGAACAAAGCAGCGCTACCGTCCCCTCGAACTGTCCGGGATTGATCGATTCCGGCACGTTTCTGGCTCGCATCAACTCCGCGAACGACTCTTCGTACTGCTCCCAGTTTTTTGTCGTCCGGTAGGCGTCGCGAATCTCCAGGCTAGGCGCAAGTAATGGCTCGTGAATGTATTCAATGCCCAACAACCGGTTCAGAAAGTAAGCGAGGTCCGGGTGCTTGGCGAAGGCGGATAGCTGGCCGCCCCGGTTCTCCCGCACATCGATCAGCCTGCGTACTCCCGCCTGCTCCAACAGGCCAAAAAACTGTTCTGCCGTCTTCTTGGTGAAGCCGATGGTACACAGCGTCGAAGTCATATCCGTCATTCACCATCGGTCAACTAACAGTTCAGGGCTGACCCGGTAGGCAACCCTAGCAGCCTGCTGCTCGTAGGACTGCTCCAAGGCATCCGCCCGAACATCGGGGAAAAGGGTCTGGGTTGCAATTCCTTCAAACCCATGCATTCTCAGCAAACGATTCTCGGCCATTTCCTGGCTTTCCATCTGGCTGTTCTTGCGGATATGGACCGGCTGAATCCCTGCGCATGTCAGCTCCGGGCAGATCATCAGGAAGCGGTGGCATTCGAGGGGATCTTCTTCAGCGCACATCACGGCGGCCGTTCGCCGACCAGCCTCATCAAGCAGGCGATCCAGCCCGGAACGAAACGCATAAGACTTCCGGCGCGCCCGGTAGTCGACCACGCCGTCGCTGCGGTAAGCGTCGGGATCGTCCGGTCTGCCCCCTAATTCCTCTCCCAGGAACAGGTAGGCGATTCGTTCCCTTTCGAGCATTGCCGCAAACCCTGGCTGGCTGAACTGGGGAAACCGGCTGCTGTGCGGTCTGCTGCGCACGTCGGCCACGAGTTCAACGTGACAACCTGAAAGCATTTTGACGAACGTCTCGAACTCAAGATTGGAATGCCCGGCGGTGAATAGCGTATTGCTGGCTGCGGAAGGGGGTTCGCTCACGGTGTCTGGCTGAATGACCTCCACAATCGGATTATGATACCACTGCAATGGCTTCTTGTTTTGTGACTGTTAAGACAGTGGTTGAGATGCGCTTTGGAACGCCACAAGGCCGGGATTGACGGTTTTCCCGTCAGTGGCATGTCCCCACATGGCGCCGTCATCCCTCAACCGGTGATGGCCCTCCACCACCCCATACTTCAGCAACAACCATCCCGGCAAAGACCAGCCCCGCTCCAAGGAACGCCCGGCCCTCCAATACCTGCTTCATCACCAACCAGGAAGCGAGCGAAGCGAAGACCGGCTCAAGGGCAAAAATCAAAGCCGTATGGGTCGCGGGGGTATATTGCTGCGCCCAATTCTGAACCGAGAAGGCAAAGGCCGTAGCCAAGACTGCGGTAATTGCAAATGCGGCGATCAGCCTGTGCGTCCAATGGAGCTTCCACCCCGGATCCAAAGGCCATGCTGCAAAGGCCAGTAAACCGACGACAAGAATCTGCACGGGAACAAGATCGAGAAAGCTGAAGCGCCGCGTGTAGTAACCCACCAGGACAATTTGGACAGCGAATGCCACCGCGCCGATCAGCGTCAATATGTCGCCGCGATTGACCGTAAGAGAACCCTTCGGCATCACCATAAAGTAGAGGCCCGCCAGTCCCAGAATCCCGCCAGTGAAGCTCGATGGGTGCGGCCGGGATGCCCCAAAAAGCAGCAGGATCGGGACCAGAATGACACTGGAGCCGGTGATGAATGCCGATTTTGAAGGCGTGGTGTAAACCAATCCGGAAGTCTGGAAGATGTAGCCCAGGAATAGGAAGAGGCCAAGGATCGTTCCGGGCAGGATAGCCTTAGGATTGATTTTGCCGCGCGCCAGGAACACCATCAGTAGCAGTCCAGCAGCCATAAACCGCAGCACAATAAACGGTACGGGTGAAATGTCGCGCAGAGCCTGCTTGACCACCACGAAGGTCGAGCCCCAAATGAAAGTGATGAGAAGAAGCAGCATCTCGGCTTGTTTTCGTTTACTCAATGGATATAGCGCCTCTGCCGTAGCGAGCCCGTCATTCCCGCGAAGGCGGGAATCCACCGCCCTAGCGGGTCTTGGGTTCCTACTTTCGCGGGAATGATCGTGTTCAATTTCCTTGGGCAGGCGCGTCCGCTTCGGTTCGGCCTACGCCGCGTTAGGGGCCCGGTTTCCCCCACCCGGCGCTCCGCGCCCACCCCGTCCCGTAGAAGAGGGCTGTGGTCCTAAGAAAGAAATGTTCTCGCCAAGGCGCAAAGGGCCGCAAGACACATAGCTCAGGATCTCTGAAATCGGCGCCATCGCGGCCTTCAGGCCCAAGGGCTAGCGAGACCCTGGCGCTACTTCGCTAAACTCATAACCTCATCGTCCTTCAACACTCGATCAGACTGCTTGGCTCGTTGGAATATCCGTTCCACGCGCTCCTCGGTGGCAGATATGCCTCGCTCCTCCAACCAGAAAATCACGTTGGACTTGCCGCTCATGGGACCGATCTCGATCCTCTGCGCAAGGCCGAACCAATGCGAAGGGACCCCGGAGTAGACTTGGTTAGCCAGCTCACGGTCGTTCTTCCTGTACGCCTTGATGACAGCCGCCGCATGAACCCCGGTAGCAGTGCGGAAGGCGTCCGAACCAAAGACCGGATAGTTGGACGGAATTGGAACGTCCACGGCTTCAGACACCACGCGACAATAGTCCTTCAGCTTCGTCAAGTCGCGGTCAATCGCGCCCATCAGCTTCAGATTCACCAGCATCTGGTCCATGGGCGTATTGCCGACGCGCTCGCCAATGCCCAGCGCCGCAGCATGCACTTGGTCGGCGCCTGCTTCGTAGGCCGCCAGCGAATTCACCACGGCCAGTCCACGGTCCGAATGGCCGTGCCAGTCCACTCGCACCTTCACGCCCGAAGGCATCACCACTTCCTCATGAATAAAGCGCAGCAACGCGCGCACGCCGGAGGGCGTGACGTGTCCCACGGTATCACATACAACAATCGCCGTAGCCCCGCATTCGATGGCCGTGGTGTAAAGCTTGCGGATGACCTCCGGCCGGGCGCGGGTTGTATCCTCGGTGACGTACATCACCGGCAGGCCGAGGTTGCGGGCATATTTCACGACCTTCTCCGTGGTGTGTAGCAAAAAATCCAGCGTCCAGTCCTCTGTGTATTGGCGGATGGGACTGGATCCCAGAAACGTCGCTGCCTCAATTTCCAGGCCCGCAGCCTGGACCACATCGGCAATGGGATTGATGTCCGATTCCACGGTGCGCGCCGCACAGTTGGGCCGAATGCGCAGTTTTGCCGTCGAGATTTCCTGCGCCAGGCGCAGAACGTCTGCCTTGGCGCGAGGTCCGGCGCCGGGCAAACCGAGATTCAGGCTGTCGATTCCAAGGTCTTCCATCAGGTGCAGGATTTCAACCTTCTTCTCAACCGGCGGGTCCACGACCGAAGGCGATTGAAGGCCGTCGCGCAAGGTCTCATCATTCAACATGGGACGAGGAGATGCGCGCAGCTCCGGGCCATCGACCTTGTTCCAGTCGTAGATCAATTCCTGATTCGGTTCCATCTCCGATCTCCAAAATTGTTTGCAAGTCCCCAGGATGCAGGCGCTCCGGCAAGCATAGAGTCCAGATGTTACCGGACAATCCACCGGTCATTCCGAATCCTTATTGTATTCCACATTCATCAGGCAGAGACCGTGGGCAGACGCAGTGGGGCCGGCAGCGGTGCGGTCTTGTGCTTCAAGAATTCGTAACATGTCATTGGGTTGGAGTCTTCCACGCCCAACTTCGATCAATGTGCCCACAATGTTGCGGACCATGTAGCGAAGAAATCCGCTACCTCGAACGCGATATACCAGCAGGGAGGTTCGGGGCCGGAAGATAATCCGCGAGGAATAAATAGACCGCACCGCACTGCCGGTTGCCGATTCGTCTTCAGCGTCCGGGGTGGCGGCGAAGGAAGTGAAATCGTGTTCGCCTTCGAACAGGCGGGCGGCCTGGTTCATGCGCGGGCCGTCCAACGGATACGGATAGTGACAGACATAACGGCTAATGAAAGGCAACGCCAGCGGAGCCTGCAGAATTCGATAAATGTAGGTTTTGGCTTGTGCCCCGTAGCGGGCATGAAACGTTAGCGGCGCTTCGCTAACATCGCGAATGCGAATGCTGAGCGGCAGCACGTCGTTCATCGCTTTGCCCAGGTTCGCGCACGGAATCGGGTTAAGACAGGCAAAATTGGCTACTTGGCCCAATGCGTGGACCCCGGCATCCGTGCGCCCGGAGCCAGTAAGGTGGATTTTTTCACTGATCGTTTTTTCGAGCGCCGCTTCGAGCGCACCCTGAATCGTCGGTCCTTGCGGCTGTTTCTGCCAGCCGAGGAAATCGGTTCCGTCATACGCGATGAGCAAGCGTAGGTTGCGCATAATGCGCATAAGAAGGTGCTTCAGCGCCTTTTGTCAGAAGGCCGTCACTCCGGAAGCGGGTAGTGGCGCAGTTCGTTTGCTGTAGCGGCGGTCTGTGACCGCCGAACTTGATTTGTCAATAGTTTCCGGCGCTCCCTGTCAGGGCAAGCTCCGAGCGCCGCTACAGCAGAGTGCGTCACTCCGGAAGCGGTAAGGGCGCGGCGCCGTCCCCATTGAAGTATAATGTCCGCGACTCGATTATAGGAGGTGAATCCGAGATGGCCGATCTTGCAAGCAAGACCTGCGTTCCGTGCAAAGGCGGAGTGCCGCCGTTGCAGGGAGCGGAACTAACCGCCCTCCAAAGCCAGGTTCCAGGCTGGGACGTGGTGGAAGGCCACCATTTGGAGCGGAACTTCAAGTTTCCAGACTTCGCCCAAGCCCTGGCTTTTGTGAACCGGGTGGGCGAAATTGCCGAGCAACAGGGCCACCACCCGGACATTTACCTGACGTGGGGCAAGGCCGGGATCAAGACTTGGACCCACACGATTGACGGTCTAACAGAGAGCGATTTCATTCTGGCCGCAAAAATCAGCAATCTCTATCCCGGCCGTTGAGGAGCGGGGCATGGCGAAAATCAGCGCCATCTTTTCCGACGTCGGCGGAGTGCTGGGGACGAATGCCTGGGACCGGGCGGAGCGGCGCAAGGCTGCGGAAAAGTTCAAGCTGGACAGAAAAGATTTTGAGAGCCGGCACGAGCTGGTGGTGAACGCTTTCGAAGTAGGCAAGATGAGTCTGGACGAGTACCTGGACCACACCGTGTTCTGCCGCCCGCGCCATTTCAGCCGCGAAGAATTTGTTGCCTTTATGAAGGAGCAATCACAGCCGTTTGCAGCGGCCCTGGCCCTGTTTGAAAAGCTGGCGTCCTCCCGCCAGTATTTTTTGGCGACACTAAACAATGAATCCCTGGACTTGAATTCCTACCGCATCGGCACGTTCGGATTGAAGAAATGCTTTTCGCTGTTTCTCAGCTCCTGCTACCTGGGGGTGAAGAAACCGGACGCGGCCATTTTCCAAATGGCCCTGTGGCTCACGCAACGTCCGCCCCAGGAGTGCCTGTTTATTGATGACCGCGCGCTGAACACGGAAGCCGCGCGGCGCTGCGGAATGCACGCCATCCAATGTTTGGATCCCTCGAAGCTGGAGCGCCAAGTCCGCGAAGCCGGAGTCAGTTGGTAGAACCGAAGCAAATGGTGGTGGTGTCTCAGTTTGCTTGCTGTAGCGGCGCTCTATGAGCGCCGAACTTGTATCTTCAACGGTTTCCGGCGCTCATAGAGCGCCGCTACAGCAAACTGAGACACTACCCAAATGGTCATTGACATTTTATTAATCATGTGATAATATATTTCAAGTAAACAAAGCTCGGGGAGATATTTTTTCATGGATACGTCGCTGGCGATGGGCCTTGGTTGGGAAGAATGCATTCCGATGCCACCCCTGGCTCGGTCGCGCCACCCCTTGGGCCGTCGAGGAACAAAACCCGGCGAGGCATCAAGAATCCCCAGTAAAAATGCGAGTTCTGGCCTTGTCGAAACCGCCAGTTCGAGTGTGTGTGCAACAAATGACGCGCAAGCCATTGAAAACAAGAGGCCGGAATTGCCCTCGGGGAACAAAGCCAATGCGGACATGCAGAAACCCCAGTAAAAATGCGGGTGCGAGCAAAATGGAGCGAAAAAAACAATCTTTTTTTGACTGTGGAAAAGTCTGTAATCCATTGAAAACATGGAGAAATAGAATGGTACAAAGCCATTCAAAGCCATTATCAAAGCCATTGAAAAGTCGGATAACCCATAGATGATGCGTAAGTTACGTCGATTTCAGGAACAAAGCCACGTAACCTATTTAAAATCAAGAGCCGATGATCAATTTTGGCTTTGATCGCCAGTCAAAGCCAATTCAAACCCAATTCAAAGCCAAAAAATCAGCATTCGCCCCCAAGGCCATCCCGGGTGGCATGGTCTTTACCTGTCCCCGCAAACTTTTATCCATGAGGACATCAGCCGGCGACGGATGTTTGCTGTAGCGCCGCTCTATGAGCGGCGAAATCCGCCGGTCCCTGTCAGGGCAAGCGCCGGCCGGCGCTACAGAACCGGGCGTCGCCGGCTCACGACTCTGTGTAGTACTTTCGTTCTATTGAATTTATAGTGGCTTATAATACAGTTATATAGCGGGACATATCAAGACGCCCGCCATCGCCATGCAGACTTGGACTTCCATGCCGGATTCAAGACCCCAACCCATACAGCCGATAATCCTGGGGGCCAATCCCAAGGGAGGAGTCTTGAGCAAGGAATCAATCCATTCTTTCCCAGCCTGCAAGCGTGGGGCGCATATTCCGGGCCAGCGGTCCGATGCCGGATATTCCATCATCGAAATTCTGGTGGTGATCGCCATCATTGGAATCATGGCTGGCATGGCGGCCACCATTATGACCAACATCATTCCCATGGTTCATGCGGATTCCTCGCTGGACCTGGTGGTGGGCGAGTTGCGGCAGGGCCGGCAGATGGCCATCGACCAGCGCCGGAATTATGTTGCAACGTTCGCGGGTACGAATGAATTCAAGCTGGTTCGCATTGAGCTGAACTTAGCCCAAACACCTATCGCGGACTACTTCCTTTCCAATAATGTGACTTACACCACCGTGGCCGGCGTCCCGGACACTCCGGACGGATTTGGCGACTCCCAGGCCGTCAACTTTGCCGGGGGCAATCAGATTGTATTTGTCAGCGACGGGACCGTCACAGATCTCAACAACAACCTGGTGAATGGAACGGTGTTTCTGGGCACGCCCGGAAGCCCTGCCACCGCGCGCGCCATCACCATCATGGGGGCCACGGGCAGGATTCGCGGCTACCAATACAATGGCAACGCCTGGCACTGAGTGAAGAGCATGAAAGGTCAAGAGACAAATTCGGAAAGCGGATTCACATTGGTTGAAGTCCTGGTGGCCGGGATGCTCTTGAGCACGGGCCTGCTGGCGCTGGCTTACTGCTTCTCCCAAGGATTGAGCACAGTGATGGCGAGCCAGCAGGATAGCATCGCCCGCCAAAAGGCCCGTGAGGCCATGGAAGACGTGCTGACGGCTCGCAATACCGACAGCATCACTTGGAGTCAAATTGAAAACATCAGCAACGGCGGAATCTTCACGGATGGGGCCACGCCGTTGACCACGCCCGGGCCGGATGGAATGGTGAACACCGCCGATGACGGGCCGGTGGAGACCATCACGATGCCGGGGCCGGATGGACTGCTTTCGGATGGCACTTCGACTCCGCTGAGCGGCTACACCCGGCAAATCCAGATCACCGACCTCAATGCCATTCTCAAACAGATTACCGTGACCATAACTTATACGACCGCAGCCGGACTGCCCCGGACTTTTTCGTTGGAGACCTATGTGTCACCCTACATCTAATGATGTTTCGCTTCAGGTCAACGAAGCTTGCGCTGTAGAGGCGATGTCCTCATCGCCGGTCAAAAGAGCACTGGCGGCGCGGACGCCGCCGCTACAGCTACAGCTTGATTCCAAAAACTTGACCCGTTCATGCAGAACAGTTGAACGGCAATGGAAATCCTCGAGTGAGCGAGGCTTCACTCTTGCCGAAGTGATGATCGCCACCGCCCTTTCTATCATCATGTTGGGCGCCGCATTCCATTTCTTCGACGATCTTGAAAGCCTGACGGAAAGCGCCGGGGTGATGGCCGAAGTGAACCAAAACCTTCGCGCCTCCACGGACCTGATAACCCGCGATGCCTACCAGGCGGGCGCCCAAATTCCCACGGGTGGAATTCCCCTGCCCAACGGTACCGGAGCTTCTCCGGTGCGCCGGCCGGGCCCGGGCACCAATTACTTCCCGGTGGCGACGGATGGCGGCATTCTGCCTGCCGTTACACCGGGCTACGGTCTGAGCGGCACTATCGGCGGCAAAACGTCCGATGAGATCACCCTGACCATGGTGGATGAAAACTGGATGGGCTTGGTCGCGCTGCCGATTTCGAACATCACTGCCTCTACGTCCACGGGCTACACCGTGAATGTCACGATTCCCCCTCCGGGCTGCACAACGACCACCAACCCCGTATTCGATTGCACTTTGGGACCTCAAGGCTACAACGTGAAGCTCGGCGACTTCCTGATGTTTTCTTCCCCAGGAGGCCTCTATGCCCTGGGACTGGTGACGCAAGTGGACACCACTTCCAACATCATCTATTTCAGCGGCGACGCTTTGGACTTAAACCAGTTGTGCAACGGGACCGCCGGCTGTGGCGGTACCATTGACAGCCTGGAGCAGGACGGGGAGTATCCGGAAGGAATGTCGATGACAAAAATCGACGTGGTCACCTATTACCTGGACAATTCGAATGCCGCAAACCCTTACCAGCTCATGAGAATTCTTGGGAATAATACGCCGAATCCGGTGGCATACGGCATCAACTGGTTACAGGTCACGTACGACCTTTCCACCGGAGTGGCCAATGACAATGATTCGGATGGCTCGGTCTCGGCGCAGCCCAACCAGATTCGCAAGGTGAATTTTGCTCTTTCGGGGATTTCTCAACAAAAATTGCGGCGGAGCCAGCAGTTCTTTGGCAACACCATGGCCACCACCGTCACCATTCGTAACCTGGAGTATGTGAATCAATTTCCGTAGGGGTTGTTGGTGCGGCGGTCTCCGGCCGCCGAGTTCAAATTCAGAGCGGTTTTTCGGCGCTCCCTGTCAGGGCAAGCTCCGAGCGCCTTTGAAACACTTTAGCAAAACAGTCCGGCGGCAAGGGGAGGGGCTTCAATGAAAGCAAGAAAAGACAGTGAATCCGGCATCGCGCTCATCATCACGCTTCTGGCCATGACCATTTTCGCGCTCATCATGGTGGGTTTCTTTTACATGGTCAGCGGCGAGCAGAAAATTACCACCAGCGATCATGACAACACCATGGCGTTCTACGGCGCGGAAGGCGCGCTCGAAAACATGAGCGCCCAGGTTGCCGGGCTTTTTGCGCACACCGCGTCCCCCACGCCCGCCCAGCTCGACGCATTTCAGTCCCAGCCGCCCGTGATCTCCGGCGTGTCTTTTCCCCCGGTCTCGTCCACCTACCTGAACGGTGGTTATTTCGTTGGCTACCAGCCAAACGGCAGCGGAGGAATTCTTTCGACAAATGAGACCATTGGCGGAAGCGGCCCCCTCGCGGGCCTGCAAGGAACCATCACTCCGCTCACTCTGACCGCCATCGCGGACGGGCCAAGCAACACCGAAGTCAAACTGGTTCGTGAGGTGCAGGAAGTGGCCGTGCCGGTGTTTGAGTTTGGCATCTTTTCCAACAACGACCTCTCCTTCTTCGCCGGTCCCCAATTCAATTTCGGGGGCCGCGTGGCCACCAACGGCAACCTCTTCCTGGCGGAAGGCAACGGCAACCCAGTAACTTTCCCCGCCAAAGTGACCGCGTACCAGAATGTGATCCGCACTCAACTCGCGAACGGCTGGAGCACTTCCACGAACTACACGGGGACAGTTAACATTGTCACGACGCCGGGCAACTACCGGAGCATGGCCCAGAATGAGGGCAGCCTGACGGGCGGGCCCGGCAGCTCCTCGAACTCCAATTGGAAGACAATTTCCCTCACCGACTACAACGGCAATGTTGAGACCTTGACCACCGGCGTCAAGCAGCTCAATCTGGCCATTGCTTTTCAGGGTGCCGCACCCATTTCGATTATCGAGCGGGCACAGAGTACTGACACGTCCCTGATGACACAGGCGCGGCTGGAAAATCAGGCCAGCGTGCGCATTCTCCTGTCCGATAGCACGTCAGACCTGCCGGATGGCGCCAGCGCCGTTCCGCTGAGCGCGCCCTTTGGTTCGTGGTATACCGTTGACAGTTGCCACGCGCCGCTGGCTCAATCGCCCGGACCGGTGCAGATTCCTCCCAACAACAACGCGGAACAAGATAATGATTTCCTCACAGCGGCCAATACGTATTTGCTGGGTGGATATATCGAAATCGACGTTCAGACGAGCTCGGGAACATGGCAGAACGCCACCACGCAAGTGCTTAGCCAGGGCATTACGCCGGCTTCATCGATGGGTTCATCTTGTTCGAACCGCCCGATTGTCCATCTGGAAGAATTGAACCTGTATAACTGTAACGGAAGCACCTCCCCTTGCGTCAACCGCAACTCTGGAAAAACCAACGGCCCCGGTAGCACCAATGCTTACGATTACGTTCCCATTAACATGTACGACACACGCGAAGGAAACGCCCGCGATGTCAACGATGGAACCATCCACTTGGGCGGAGTGATGAACGTCGTTGAGCTGGATGTGGGCAATCTACAATGGTGGCTCGCCAGCAATGCAACAGGCCAGACCGCTCTCAATAACAGCGGCTACACCGTTTATTTCTCCGACCGTCGTGGCAACTATAACCCCACGACCGGCAGTGAGACGGGAAATTACGGAAACGAAGACATCATTAATCCGATGTCTTCGACGGGAAGCCCGGATGGGGCGATGGAAGCGCCCGAAGACGTGGATGGCCCAAACGCCAACACCAGCAACTGGTCGAGCGATACTTTTGACGCTTACGGCGGAACGCCTTCCTGCGTTTCCACCAGCTCCCCCCTTCACCCCTGCATCGCGTCCTCACCCCTCAATGCCAGTGCCACGACGCAGACCACCATCTCCGCGGGTGAGGCCGCGAAGAATTCCGTCATCTTCTTCCGCCGCGCCTTGCGCCTGGTGGATGGCTCGCTCGGCAGCCTTCCGCCCTTAACCACCGCAAATTGCTCAGTGACTCGCGGCGCCAGTGGCTCCGGAGGTTTCACCGTCGCCGCGGAGAATCCGGTTTACATCTGGGGCAATTACAACGCCAATGCCGCCGGCGGGTCGTCCTTTAATGACTCCTCGGGAGCCTGCCACGTTCCGGCTGCAGTGATGGCGGATGCCGTTAGCATGCTTTCAAACAGTTGGAGTGACTTGAACAGCTTCAAGAATCCCACCAGCCCCGGCGGACGGCCCGCGTCCACCACCTACTATCGCACGGCGGTCATGGGCGGCACAAACATCCCGTTCGCGGCGTATCAACCGGGAACCACGTCGTCGCTGCTGGGCTACTCAGCCCCCCAGGATTTTGGCACGGACGGCGGAGTTCACAACTTCCTGCGCATGCTTGAAAGCTGGGGAGGTCAGACACTCTATTACAAGGGATCGCTCGCGGACTTCTATTATTCCCGCCAGGCGACGGGAATCTACAAGTGTTGCACGACAGTCTACTCGCCTCCCACCCGCGGCTACGGCTTTGACATGGATTTTACGAGTATCGCGACGCTGCCGCCTTCAACCCCGCGCTTTACCGACGTGAACGCCTTGGGCTTCCAGCAGGCGTTGTTAGCGACCCAATAGTTGGGTGGCATGTAACGCAGAGTAGTCTCTTAACCTGAATTATTCACGAATTTCCCACTGAGAGTCGTCAGGGCACGGTTTTAACCGTGCCGTTCGAGTGACGGCACTCATTTATCTTTTTCCCGCATCCAGAGCGGCTCGTGGGAACGAGCCGCTCTGGATGCGGGAAGGAAAAGCATTCGAAACGCCTTTTTTGGCACGGTTAAAACCGTGCCCTGACGACCCTTGAACAAACTTTCGTGAATAATCCGGGTTAACTCTTCGGTTGTTTGCTTGGATCGAGCGGACGCAAGTGAGGAAGCAGTTCTATGGCACTGGTAAGCGAATTCGGCGAAATGTGGGCACGAAATACGCAGAATATCAAGGACGTTCCAGGAAGCAAAGAAGGCGGACAAGGGGTGTACGTTCTCTATGACGGATCGATGCCCATGTATGTCGGAATGGGGAACATCCGCAGCCGTCTGCGCGGAGCCCGGCGCAGCAAATCGCGTGGCCAGATGTGGGACCATTTCAGTTGGTACATTCCCCGTAAATCTGAGCACGCGCACGATATCGAAGCCTTGCTGTTGCGTACATTGCCATTCTACCTTCGTGTTCTGAATCGTCAGAGTGGCAAGCTCGAAGGTGCAAAAAAGGTCCGTAGATCCAGAGAGCATCAAGTGGCCGAATTCATAAGCCGAACGAAGCCGAAGAAGAAGAGACGCGCAAGGTAAAAGCATCTTTGCATTAGCACAGACACAGGTAAGCAAAGACCCACGGCACAAAAACCGTGCCGACGCCGTCTTAAACCCTGCCAAAGAGTTCGGAAAGTGGAATTGAAAACCCGGGAAGAAGATCAGAATCCTCGAGGTTCTGGTTCGCTTCGCGCACTTCCGGACGCTCTCCCGGTTTATAGACGTAGGCCATGCGCGCTTCCGGGTACAGCACCCACACGGCCCGCGCACCGAAGCGGAGATACTGCTGGACTTTGAGCACCAGATCGTCTGGATCGTCATTGGGCGAGACCACTTCCACCGCCAGATCCGGGGCGCCTTCGAGCCGCTGCTTCGGATCAATTCCAGCTATTCGTGTCAGGCGGATGAAGGCAACATCCGGAATGCGGACGGCTCCCTGCGAGAGTCTGAAGTCAGTCTCCATCGTGACCTCGCCCAGGTTGTGGTCTTCCACAAAGTTTGCCAGCCTGCGGTCAAGGCGGTCACGCACACGGTTGTGAGCAAGTCGAGGGGACGGAGCCACAGCAATCAACTCTCCTTCGTTGAGTTCGTACTTCACGCCCTCTTTTTCGGGCAGCGCGTCGTACTCTTCGATGCTCATTAAGGTCTTTGTCGTCATAGCCCAGCACCTGCGTTTTCCTTAGATCATAATACACCACACCGCCCGCCAAGGTCCGATGCACTGTATGGCGGCGGCCTTTGGCTAAACGTCGGGCCTGTGGCGGCGCGGCGCTACCCCGGTCACCCGGCACACCATCTTTCTGCCCTCTGGCTAACTGCTTACTGCCTACCGCTTTCTGCTCACTGCCTACTGCTCTCTGCCATCCGCGACCCATTCAGCAACCCCGGCAATTCCATCAAATTTCCCAACAGAAAATCCGGCGGACAACTCTCCAACGTGCGAGAGCCAATGCCGTAGGTGACGCCACACGTCCACACCCCGGCGTTGCGGCCCGTTTCAACGTCCGTTTCCGAATCGCCCACCATCATCGTCTGCCGGACGCCGGCCCCGGTTGCCTGCATGGATGTAATGATTCCGATGGGATCTGGTTTCTTTTTTTCAAAGCTATTCCCGCCATAGATGAATTCGAAAAACTGCGTCATCTCCAACCCTTCCAGAATCCGCTGGCTGAGCTTGACGACTTTATTGGTAAGAACTCCCATGCGCCGCCCGCGAAGCGACTGCAGAGCCTCGCGCACGCCGGGATAAGGCGCGGTGTGATCCAGCATGTGGGCGCGGTAATAGTCGATGAAGAATTGCGTGGCGCGTTCGAGAGTGTCCGGCGAAGCGTCCGGCCCCAGCGCCTTCTGAATGAGGACCTGAACACCCTGGCCCACATAGGACGCCACGGTTTTTGTCGCCAGCGGCTCAAGGCCCACGGCCTGCCGCATGGCGTTGGCGCTCAAAACGATGTCTTCCTCACTGTCAATCAGCGTGCCATCCAGATCGAAGATGAGCAGCCGTATTTCCGGTAACGTTGGTTCCTGAATTTTCACCAATTCATCTTAATCTGAAAGGGCGGGTAATGGGCCAGTTTGCAGCGGCGGCGCTTGCCCGCGCTTTCTTCGTGCACGGGCTGGATTCCCGCTTCCGCCGGAATGACGGCGTTGGGTTTGAGAGAACGTGACGTCACTTGGCGTAGAGTTGTAAAGTCCACGACGGCAGTTATTGAACACATGCCGTGCAACATTTGGGCGATAAGAATCCGGCCGTAGCTACTTCCCCGTAAATTGGGGCGGGCGTTTTTCGAGAAAGGCGCGCGTTCCCTCTTTCATGTCGGCCGTTGCGCAACAAAGACCAAAGAGCGCCGCCTCCAGGAATTCTCCTTCTGTTTGGGTCATTTCCGCGCCGTGATTCACGGCTTGCATCGAGTATTTGACGGCGAGCGGAGCGTTCGCCATAATCTTGCGGGCCAAGGTTTCAGCGGCGGCAATTAATTGATTGGCGGACGTCACCTGATTGACCAGTCCTATGCGGTAAGCTTCCTGCGCCGGAACCGGATCCCCGGACAGGATCAATTCCATGGCGCGCCCCTTGCCAACCAGTCGCGCCAGCCGTTGCGTGCCGGCGTAACCCGGGATAATCCCCAGCTTAACTTCAGGCTGGCCGAATCGCGCATTTTCCGAAGCGATGCGCAGCGTGCAGGCCATCGCCAGCTCGCAACCGCCGCCCAGCGCGTAGCCATTCACCGCGGCGACCACCGGCTTGCCAAGGTTTTCGATCAGGTCCAGCACGCGCTGTCCGAAGATGGACTTTTCCTTGCCTCCTTCCGGATTCTGGACGGCAAGCTCGCTCACGTCCGCTCCGGCCACGAACGCCTTTTCTCCGGCGCCCCGCAGGATCACGGCTCGCACTTCGGGATCAGCTTGGATGGACTCAAAGCAGGCTTTGAGTTCCTCCATCACCCGTTGGTTCAGAGCATTCAATTTCTCGGGCCGGTTGATGGTGACGAAGGCAATGCCTTCGCGTTCTTCATAAAGCAGGGTCTGATAGTCCATCGTCATTCACCTGAGTTCATAACCTGTCGTTCGTGTAAAAGACTCCGCAAAGGAAGCCTTAGCCTTCCAGCAGTTTATTGACCTTGGGATTCTTGGGGTCCGCGTAGTCGTAGAATCCCTTGCCGGATTTCCTCCCATACATGCCTGCCAACACCATCCGCTTCATCAACGGCGGCGGCGCGAAGCGTTTCTCCCGGTATTCGGTGAAAAGGATTTCGGCAATGTAGTACGTCGTATCAATGCCCACAAAATCCAGGAGGGTAAACGGCCCCATTGGATAATTGCAACCCAGCTTCATGCCTTGATCGATGTCCTCAATCGATCCGAATCCCTCTTCAAGCGTCCGGATGGCATCGAGGAGATAGGGCACCAGCAGGCGGTTCACGATGAAGCCGGCGCGATCCGTGGTCAGAATCGGAGTTTTTCCCACTTTGCGGGCGTACTCCAATCCGGTCTCGACGACGGCCGGATCCGTTACCACCGTTTTGACCACTTCAACCAGCTTCATCAAGGGCACGGGATTGAAGAAGTGCATACCGAGGAATTGCGGTCCGCGTTTGGTTGCGGTCATCATTTCCGTCACACCCAAAGATGAAGTGTTCGAGGCGAAGACTGCATCCGGCTTCACGATCCGGTCAAGCTCAGAAAACAGTTCCCGCTTGCGGTCCAAGTTCTCAATAATGGCCTCAATCACCAGGTCACAATCCGCAAAGTCTTCCAGTTTCTGTGTTGTCCGGAGCCTTCCAAGGATTGCAGCCTTTTGTCCGGCCGGAACCTGTCCCTTTTCTTCCAGCTTGGCCAACGATTTCTGGATGATTGCCATTCCTTTGCCCAAAGCTTCTTCACTGACCTCTCGAACCACGGTTTGAATTCCGGCCATCGCCGCAACCTGGGCGATTCCTGACCCCATCAGGCCACAGCCTGCCACGCCAACTTTATGAATTTCCATAGAATCTCCTGAATAGTAGCTTTGAAAGTTCCGTCTTGCACAAAAGTGGGGCAATCCTGGAGGCCGCCGGTTCGGTCGTGCGCAAGGCCCGCCCCACCATCCTTTCAAGCGGGCAGCCACCGCAGGCAAGTGGACACGTTCCAAGATTTCTCGCGGCACGTGGAGCCGTAAGCGGGTAGAGACTCCTGGCGCGGGCGGCCCTCGAAGGTTGGGGTATCACGAGGCGGCGCATGCCGTTCGTTGCAGAAACCCACGGGTGAAACTCGCCTCAGATTTGACAGGATAGTCCCCTTTTGTTAAATTTTCAAAGGTTTCGGTAAGGCGGTAGTGGTGTGTTTTCGCCGCTACAGCAAACTGACCCATTACCGGCAAGGCGCCTCTCGCTCCACGCAGGATCAGACCACGGGCTCCGGTTTCGGGCGATGTCCGGTCCAAAGAAGCTGATCTTCCCCCGGCAAGGCAGCCGGCTGGCCCGGCAAGACCACCGAATGGCTCCGGCAAGGCAAACGATAAGTTGAATGACCGATCCCCGCTTGATTCGTAATTTTTCAATTGTTGCGCACATTGACCACGGCAAGTCCACCCTGGCGGACCGGCTTCTGGAACTGACCGGAGCCTTGTCCAAGCGTGAAATGTCCGAGCAGGTGCTGGACTCCATGGATTTGGAGCGCGAGCGCGGCATCACCATCAAAGCCCATTCGGTTCTCCTGCGCTATCAGGCTCAGGACGGCCACGAGTACCACTTGAACCTGATCGACACGCCGGGTCACGTGGATTTCTCTTACGAGGTCTCGCGCAGTCTTTCAGCCTGTGAAGGCGCTTTGCTGGTGATTGACGCTTCCCAAGGTGTGGAAGCGCAGACATTGGCCAACGCCCAGCTTGCGCTTCACAATCGTCTGGAAATCATCCCGGTCATCAACAAGATTGATCTTCCCGGCGCGGATGTGGGAATGGTGAAGGAACAGCTTGAACACGCTTTGACCATCGATTCAACGGACGCCTTGCTGATCAGCGCCAAGGCGGGGACCGGCGTCCCCGAAGTCTTGGAAGCGATCGTCCATCGGGTTCCGCCGCCACGCGGCGCCACCGGAACACCGCTCCAGGCCCTCATCTTTGACTCCTGGTATGACAGCTATCGCGGCGTCGTGGTGCTGGTTCGCGTTGTGGAAGGAAGAATTGCGCAAGGGATGAAGGTTCGCCTTTGGTCAAACCAGCAGGTGTACACGGTGGAGGAGTTGGGCGTGATGACGCCCAAGATGGTGCGCGTGGAGGAGCTGACGGCGGGAGAAGTGGGATTCATCATTGCCAACATCAAGCGCGTTTCCGACACTCGCATCGGCGATACCATTACTGAAGACGAGCGGCCCGCCTCGAACCCCCTACCCGGCTTTGAGGAAATTAAGCCCATGGTTTTCGCGGGTCTTTATCCGGTCGAGGCCAGCGAATACGAAAATTTGCGCGACGCTCTCGAGAAACTCCGGTTGAATGACTCATCCTTCCAATACGAGCCGGAAAACTCCGCGGCGCTGGGCTTCGGATTCCGCTGCGGCTTTCTGGGCTTGCTGCACATGGAGATCATCCAGGAACGGCTGGAGCGCGAATTCAACCTCAGCCTCATCACCACCGCGCCCAGCGTCCGCTATCGCGTCAGCACTAAGGACGGAAGCCTGATCAACGTGGAAACTCCCGCCAAGTTCCCTTCGCCCGGAGACATTGAAAGGATTGAAGAGCCCATTATCACTGCGCTCATCTTCACGCAGGACGAGTTCCTGGGCGGCATCCTGGCGTTGCTCGAAGAAAAGCGCGGGGTTCAGAAGGGATTTGAATATGTTTCCCCCAAGCGCGTGATGCTCACCTATGAGCTTCCATTGAATGAGATCGTGCTGGATTTTTATGACCGGCTGAAGTCGGTTTCACGGGGATACGCCTCTCTCGACTATCACCTTTCCGGTTACCAAGCCTCCGACCTGGTGAAGGTAGATCTTTTGGTGGCCGGTGAGCCGGTGGATGCGCTCTCCTTTATTTGCCACCGCGATCATGCCTTGGCCCGGGGCCGCAACCTTTGCGAGCGGATGCGCAAGCTAATTCCCCGCCAGATGTTCGAAGTGGCGATCCAGGCCAGCATCGGAGCGAAAATCATTGCCCGGGAGAATGTGGCGGCGATCCGCAAAAACGTTCTCGCCAAGTGCTACGGCGGTGACATCACGCGCAAGCGCAAACTCCTCGAAAAGCAAAAAGAGGGCAAGAAGAGAATGAAACGCGTGGGTCGTGTCGATATCCCCCAGGAAGCGTTCCTGGCTGTGCTGAAGGTTTCGGAGGATTAGCGGCACACGTCCTCGATGCGAGGGCGGGCCTTTTCGACCCGGGGACGGGCGCCCACAAGGGTCGCCCCTACGGGATATCATGTGAGATGGTTCAGGAGACCCCAACATGGATGATGCCAACCCGGATTTCGATCAAACCCCAACCAACGGCTCGAACGGTCCATCTGCGAATGCCCCCGGCCCCGGGCCGGCCCAAGCCGTTCCGCCCCCGCGCCCGTTCGTCGAAAAGGTTTTCTTCGGCTACGATGGTTTGCGATCCGGATGGAGAATTCTAATTTTCCTGGCGGTGGCCGCAATTTGCATTCTCGCGTTCGGAGGCATGTTTGCTATCCTGCTTCACAAGCGCCGTATTGGACAGACCCAGAACTTCAGCCCCGCCACCCTGATTCTGGGCGAAGGAATACCGTTGGCCGGGGTGCTGATCGCCGCCTGGATCATGTCGAAGATCGAACGCCGCACTTTCGCAGATTTTGGTCTATCATTCCGGCATTTCGCAGGCGCCAAGTTCTTGCTGGGCGCTTTTTGGGGCTGGCTGGCGCTCACGGCACTGCTTCTTGGCATTCGGGTGCTGCACGGCTTCGCCTTTGGTTCGCTCGCCCTTCACGGGCCGGCAGCAGCGCGCTATGCGATCTTCTGGGCTGCAGCTTTTATGATCGTGGGCCTTTTCGAGGAATTCGGCGTTCGCGGCTATCTGCTTTCGACGCTCACCGAAGGGATTGGCTTCTGGCCAGCCGCCATCATGCTATCCATCATTTTCGGCGCGGGCCACCTCCACAACCCCGGTGAAGATTGGGTGGGAGGATTAGCCGCCGGGCTGATTGGTTTCTTCTTCTGCTTCACGTTGCGCCGCCTGGGCACGCTGTGGTTTGCGGTGGGATTCCATGCCGCTTGGGACTATGCGGAGAGCTTTATCTATTCCGTGCCGAACAGCGGTATCGCGGCGCAAGGTCACCTGATGAATTCAAGCTTTCACGGCCCTAGTTGGCTCACCGGCGGCCGCGTCGGGCCGGAAGGCAGTCTTTTGGTGTTTGCCGTGATCGGCGTGGCCTTCATTCTATTTGACCGTGTCCATCGGCACGCGGAATTTCCCTTGCACTTGCCTCGGGCCACTTGATGATCTCCAAATCACGCCACACCAAAAGCCACTCAGCCCACTCCGGAGGCCACGACCATTTGTCCCGGCCAGGGCTTATCACCGGACGGCTGATTGGCCATCGTGATGGCTACGGCTTTGTGGTTCCGGACCGCGAGTTTGAAGGCATTGACCGGGATATCTTCATCCGCGCGGACGGCCTGGGCGCGGCCATGCACGGGGATCACGTTCAAGTGCAGGTGATCCGCTCGCGGCGGCCCTCGCGCTTCCCGGACGAGGAACGGTTGGAAGGCCTGGTTGTCAAAGTTCTGGACCGGGCTCAGAAGACCGTGGTGGGTGAGTTCCATTTTGGCTCGCATTTCAGCACCGTCCGTCCTTTTGACCAGCACATTACACAAGAAATCGTGATTCCCCGGGGTCAGGAAATCCTGCGTGATGAAGCCGCCAGCTCACGCCAGGGCCAACGGCAGTTCGGCGGCGAATCCGAAGGACAATCGAAAGCGCGGGCGCGGCACTCGACAGCCGCAAGTCTCGACGGGATGATTGTAGACGTCGAAATCACGAGCTTCCCCCGGCCGGGCGCGCCGCCGCACGGGCGCGTGATTGAAGTACTGGGGCAACGCGGGGATTTTGGCGTCGATGTGGAAATGATCATCCGCAAATTCCATCTGCCTCACCGTTTTCCGCCCGAGGTTCTGACGGAAGCGTCTGCCGCGCCGCAATTCATTCCGGAAGGCGCGCGCCAGGGCCGCCGCGACTTTCGCGATTTTCCCATCGTCACGATTGACGGCGAAACGGCGAAGGATTTTGACGACGCGGTCTACGTGGAACGCCGGGACAACGGCCACTTCATCCTGCACGTTCACATTGCGGACGTTGCCCATTACGTTCGGCAGTCTACCGCCCTGGACCGCGAGGCCCGATTACGCGGCACCTCTGTTTATTTTCCGGACCGCGCCGTTCCCATGCTGCCGCTCGAATTGTCTAATGGCATTTGCAGTTTGAATCCTCACGTCGAACGACTGGTCATGTCGGTGGTGATAGAGTTGGACGCGAAAGGCCGGGTGGTCGATGCCGAATTGGCTCCGGGCATCATTCGTAGCGCGGAGCGCATGACATATACCGCCGTTCAGTCTGTGCTGGACGGCGACGCGGCGGCTGTCGCGCGCTACGCGCACTGCTTGGATCAGTTCCGGCTGATGGAAGAGCTGGCGAAGGTTCTGAATCACAGAAGGGATGAGCGCGGTGCGATTGATTTTGACCTTCCTGAGCCGGAAATTGAGTTTGACGAATTCGGTCAGATGATTGGCGTGGCCCGCTCCGAGAGGACGATGGCGCACCGCATTATTGAGGAGTTCATGCTGGCCGCCAATGAAGCCGTGGCGGGATTTCTGGAAGCGCGAGGCGTGCCATCGCTCTACCGCATTCACGAGAAGCCCGATCCCAAGAAGGTTATTGAATTTGAAGAAATCGCCGCCACATTCGGATATTCGCTCGGAGTGGAATTTCCCGCCGCCCGGCGGGTCCGGGTGCATGCCCGCGACGAGCGCGACCGGTATCCGCGTTTCCAGGAAAAGGTGGATGGAGCGGCGCTGAAAATCACTTCGCGGCACTATCAGCGGCTCACCCGGCGGATCGCCGGCAAGCCCGAGGAGCGGATTCTTTCCTACCTCATGTTGAGGTCCTTGAAGCAGGCTCGCTATTCCGAGGAGAATCAGGGACACTTCGCGCTGGCGTCGCATTCCTACACGCACTTCACCTCGCCCATCCGCCGTTATCCCGACCTGATCGTCCACCGGATTCTGAAAGCAGTTCTCGAGAGTGAGGGCGGAAGCGCCCGCCATCGATTCACGGAGCATCTCGCCAGAGAACCTCACCTCAGCCCTCACTTTCACCCGGATCTGGCGGGTCCCATCCCCATCGGCGAATTGCGCGCTCTCTCACTTGAGACGTCCGAGGCGGAACGCCGGGCCGCCGACGCGGAGCGCGACCTTTTGGATCTGAAGAAAGTTGCATTCATGACGGAGCGGCTGGGCGACGAATTCGAGGCACTGATTATCAGTCTAACTAAACATGGCTTCTTCGTTGAGTTGATCGACTTCTTCATCGAGGGTTTTGTGCCCTTGGAACAGATGGGTGGCGGGCGGTACATTTACCGGGAGAAGTTGCGCGCCATTGTCAGCCGCGATTCAAAAAGGGCATTCCGTCTGGGTGAGCGCATCCCGGTCCGCCTGGATCGCATTGACCACAGCGGCAACAAGCTGGAATTCGCCGTCAGTGAGCCATCGTAGCTCCGGTTCCCTGGTTGCAGAAGGTAACGCCAGACTTAGGAGACTGTACGCAAATGGCTTGACGCAACCTGCCCGGCGGGGACACAATTTAAAT
The DNA here is from genome assembly GCA_937900045.1 of uncultured Acidobacteriota bacterium. Lineage (GTDB taxonomy): Bacteria > Acidobacteriota > Terriglobia > UBA7540 > UBA7540 > CALCEB01. The sequence goes on along the minus strand of CALCEB010000192.1, from coordinate 12,520 downwards.
GATCGAGAGGTTACGGTTTGGCCGGACCGAGGTAGGCCAGGAGGTTTGGTAAGGGTGCGCACCATTTCTAGAAGATGGATTATTGCTTCCTCTACCGCCATGATTTTCTGCGGGATGGCATTCGGCCAGCAGGCAAGCTTGAAAGATCAGTCGAAAACCCCGGCGAAGGGCGTCTCCGATTCTCAGACGCCGAAAACCCCGAGCCGGAAGATTGCTCCAAAGATCACTTTGCTGGATGCCACGCGGGTGAGCACTGCGGGTGCATTGAAGGCAGCCGCGGCGGCAAAGCAACCTGATCCAACTGCGAAGAGCCATAACCTGTTGGAAGGAGTCGCCGCCTCCAAGCCCTCGGACGCGAACTCTGGCGTAGTCGAACTGCAATCAGCGGCTCCCGGCAGCCTCGCCGCAGACAAGCCCTGGGTGGAGCGCCGCACGGATTCAAAGGATTCTCTTCTGAAGAATATTCATGGTGACGTTTACGGTTCCACGGCTGCGGGCGTAGCCGGCAACAACGCGGAGGATGGTGCCGTGGGAGCCACGTCGAAGGGTGGAAAGACTTCCGTTTATGTCCAGACCGACCACTCCCAAGGACCACTCCCCCATTAATGCATGAGTTTTTTAGCCCAGCGCCGAAAAAGCGGAATCCCGCTCGCCCTTGTGATCCTCGCATTCACCTTTGCATCAATTCTTGAGTTTATTCCTTCCGATTTGGCGGGTCAGACCTTTGGACAACCGGCGCGCTCCCAAACTCCCTCCAAGACAGCTTCAAGCGCCCCTGCCAATGTACTCACAACCGTGAAGTGTGGTCAGGTTTCGAGCAATATCCTGAGCCGTGATGTGAATTACTGCATTGACCTGCCGGCCGGTTACGCCACTTCCGGCCAACGCTATCCCACACTCTATTTCCTTCACGGCCTATTTGAGAACGAAAGGAGCTGGGAAGAAAAAGGTGGCAAGGAGATTCTGGATGGTCTGATTCAACAAGGAAGTGTGGGGCGGTTTCTGGTGGCCATGCCGGATGGTGGCCGTTCTTTTTACGTGAATTCAGACGATGGCAAGAACCGCTATGAAGATTTCTTCATCCAGGAGTTCATCCCTGCCATCGACCACCTCTATCGCACCATCCCGGAGCGAGAGGAGCGTAGTATTACCGGAGTTTCCATGGGCGGCTACGGGTCATTGCATCTTTCCATGCGCCATTCGGATGTTTTTGGCTCGGCCAGCGCGCAAAGCGCCGCCCTGGTTCCTCATCTCCCGGACCCGCTTCCCACGGAGGGCCGCTGGGGTTTCTATGCGCACATCCTGGCGGGCGCGTTCGGGTCTCCACTGAACCGCCGGTATTTTGAGGAGAACAATCCGCTGACTCTGGCTGAAGACCCCGGCAAGTTTCAAAATCTCAAGATTTATTTCGATGTTGGCGACCATGACCGCTATGGGTTCAAAGAAGGGAACGTGCTGCTGGATCATATTCTGACGGAAAAAGGATTTCCTCACCAGTTTGCCATTCGGCCCGGCGATCACGGCTGGAGTTTTCTGCGCGCTTACATGCAGTACGCTTTGGAGTTTCACTGGAACAACTTCAAGGCGGCGCTGCCGGTGCGCGGCCGTTAGGAATCAAGCAAGATATCGCAACAAAACCCTCATGAGAAAAGCTGCACTCATTGTCGGGCTCTTGGTCCTTGCCTTATTATTACCGCGCACAGCCTCGCCCGCGTCGGCTCAAACGCAGGCCGAAGCGCGGGTGGTGGAATACCTTCGCACGCATGTAAAACCCGGCCAGCCGTTGGTGGTGAGCCAACTTTACGGCCAGGTGTTCACGGAGCCGCCTGAACGCAAGGCGCTAAACAAGCTATACAACGCTTTCTTCCGTATTCCGCTCTTTGTAGCTCAATACCAGCAAAAGTTCGGTAAGCCGCCGAGTCTGGATTCCATTTCGCAACAATTTGACCTGCACATTCCGGGAGAAGCAGACATTCTGCTGCGCGTCATGGAGTCAGACCCTCGAGTCCCTCGATTTCTGACTCGCGATTCCAAGACCGGGCGAATCACTCACGTTGACGTGAAGATGATCGAAAACGATCCGCGATTCGGGCAGGTCCTTGTGCGGCAGCTTGGCGGCTGGCAGGGAAAGAGAGCTCCGGATTTTGATCTCAAGAGCCCGGCGAATCTGAATGGGCCGGCAAAAGGCGGCGTCAGTTCAGCCTCACTGAAGGGAAAAATCTACTTACTTGACGTGTGGTTCACCGGATGTCCGCCCTGCATGAGAGAGACTCCGGAACTGGTGACGATCCAACGCGACCTTGCACCGAAAGGCTTCACGGTGATCGGCGCCAATGCCGATCAAGTTCTGGGCCTGGATTATGACGACGACGCCCGCGCCCGTTTCCAGCGCGAGATGAAGATCAACTTCCCCATTGTTTACTGGACAAAAGAGAGTGATGCGGCTTACGGCCACGTAGCAATTTTCCCGTCTCTTTTCCTGGTCAATCGGGATGGCGTGATTCTGAACTATTGGGTGGGATACACGCATGAGGGCGAGTTGCGAAGCGCCATCGCGGCCGGCCTTGGGCGCGCGAGCGGGAGGAGTGGCGCCGCCCATTCGGCAGTTCATTGATGAAGTCAAGATTTGCGAACAGAGAAATGAATCGAGGCATGACAAGGTCGATGGCGCTGGGTCTGGCGCCTGCGCTTCTGGTCATTTTGCCCTTGTGCTCCGCGCGGGCTGCAGCTCAGGGCAGTGATCGAGGCCTGGCCCGGGTCACTTTGGGAAAGGTCAAAGTTTCAATTGATTATGGACGCCCAACACTGAAAAGCCGGGATCCACTCAGCATGATCGCCCCAGGGGAAATCTGGCGAGTCGGCTCGGATGCTCCCACCACGTTTGATTCGACACAAGACTTGGTTTTTGACGGCGTTCGCGTTCCCAGAGGGAAACACTATCTGCTGGTCCGGTACATTACGAAAGGGGCTTGGTCGCTGCTCTTTTCGTCGAAGCCGCCGGAAGATTACGAGCCGAGTGCAAAGGTCGCTGAGGTCCCAATCCGGCTTGAAACTTCCAAGGACCCCGACAACGAATTGACCATCCGATTGGAAGGCCACGGTGAGAGGTGTACGCTTATAATTTCCTGGGGAAGCTTGCGCCTAACGGGTATTTTTAGCGCGGCAAAGTGAGAGTGTCCGCGTCATCCGGAGCGAAGATGTGATGGGCCTCTGTCCCCCTTGCAGGAAGCGGTGGGGGTGCATCGCGATCCACATCAGCACCCACCATTCTCCGGAATCGGCTAGGCCGGAAGTCTTTGGATAAGATCATATACTTTACCCGTGAATTCGCCCTCATCGCTCATTGTTCTTGCACTTTTCGCACACCCCGACGATGCGGAGTTCCTCTGCGGCGGCACGTTGGCGTGTCTTGCGGCGCGCGGCGCACAAATCCACATCACCACGATGACGGCTGGTGACTGCGGCAGCGCGGTTCTTCCAGCCGCAAGGATTTCCCGCATTCGCCGGCAGGAAGCGGCGAAGGCCGCTGCCCTGATCGGCGCAAGCTACGTTTGCCTTGGCGAGAAGGACCTCTGTATTTTCTACGTCCGGCGCACGATCCAAAAGGTAATGGAGAGGATGAGAAGGGTGAATCCCGATTTAGTCTTCACTCATCCGCCTTCCGACTATATGGTGGATCACGAAATTACCAACCGTCTGTGCCAGACGGCCTGCTTCGGGGCCATGGCTCCCAATTTTAAGACGGGTGAGAGCCAGGCGGCGCGGCCGATTCGCGCCATCCCATCCCTTTACTATACGGAGCCCTTCGGCAGCCGGGACATTCTTGGCCGGGAATCCGTTCCCGGCTTGTTTGTAAACATAGCGGAAAAGCTGGAGACGAAAGAAAAGATGATCTCCATCCATGAAAGCCAGCGGGCTTGGCTGGGCGCCCAGCAGGAGATTACAGACACATCTTCGATGGGGAAAAAAATGGCCGCCCGGGCTGGGCATTTGGCTGGATTGGAATGGGCGGAGGGTTTTTTTCAGCACCTTGGCCAAGGCTTTCCTCAGAAGAATGTCCTGAAGGATTGGCTGGGAAGCCTGGTTCAAACCTCCGGGAAAATGAATTGCTAACCGGACTTTGTTGCCTCGGTCCGCTAATGTTATGGACGAGAAGAGGTTTTCGCCATCATCGGGTAGAACACCCTTATGGAGTGCTCAAGGCCGTCTTCGCTTTCCTGTCACCGGAGCCACCCATTCAGTTTTGGCCAAAATTCCTTTGCCCGCATCAAAATAGATAGCACGGTCAAACTTCGGGCGCGGGGCGATTATTGGGTCTGATGGCGGCGAATGGGACCCTTGTGATGGCCACGCTCCGGGTAAAACAAAACGGATTCTCCGATCTGCGGTGGCAGCCCGAAGGGGACTTCAGGGAGCGGATAGCCGGGCTGCTCATATTTCTTGCAGGACTTCATATTCCCGCTTATTGGGAGGGTCCTTTTTCTAATGTAAGGAGCATTGACCCTGTCTCGCAAGCTTGCCCTCCAAATCCTCGGTGTCCTTTTGCTTTCTGCCGCCCTTGCTCTGCCCAAGAGCGTTTCAGCGCAATCGTTGCCCTGGGGCCAGACGGTCCTGGACATCAAGCTTGAGACCGATGCAAAGATCAATTTGCAGGCAGTGGCGGGAGAGATTAAACAAAAAGCCGGAGAGCCTCTGAATCGCCAGAAAGTGGCTCAGAGCCTTAAGAATCTCTATGCCAGCGGCCGGTTTAGAGAATTGAGGGCAGACGTCAAGAAGCAACGCAACGGGGTGATCCTGATTTTTGTGGCCGGAGTCCGCTACTTTTTGGGGGGAATGTCTGCCTTGGTTGTCCCCCACAGTCTTCGTGCCTCTGACGTGGTCAGTGCGGCCCGTCTGCGCTTGGGCCAGCCGCTTACCCCGGAAGACCTTGCGGCTTCCCGCCAACATGTCCTCAATTTTTTGACCAGTAATGGATACCACAGGGCAAAGGTAAGTAGCACGCTGGCGCTTGACCCAGAACACCAGATTGCCGGCGTTGTTTTCAATGTTTCCCTGGGTCCGGTCGCGCTCCTAGGCAACGTTGAATTTCGTGGAAAAACGGTGGTGGCCCCATCTATGCTGAAATCCGTTTCAAGATGGAAAGCGGGGAAGCGCATCAATTCTACGCTCATTGACCGGGGTATCACCCGGATTCACAGATTCTATGTAAAGCGGGGACGTTTGGAAGCCTCAGCTTCAGTCGAGAGTCAAGACTACAACTCGCAAACGAATACCGGGAATCTGGTGATCAAAGTGGATGCGGGACCTTTGGTAAAAGTCCGAGTTGAAGGAGTTCGAGTTTCAGGCTTAGCGGCAAAACAGGCGCTTCCAATTTACAGTGAAGGCCTGGCCGATGATCTCTCTCTGAATTCCGGTTCGGGAGACCTGCAGAATTATCTCGAGAGGCAGGGATATTACTCCGCTCAAGTGAAGTGGAAGCGTGATACGAATGTCCGGTCAAACACCGTCCGGATCACTTACACCGTCGTCCCTGGCCCCCGTTCCGCATTTGGTGGGTACACATTCACGGGTAACTACGTGATTCCGGATTCTGATCTTGCCTCAATCTTGCAGATTCAGCCCCGGAGCTTCCCCGGTAACTTGCGGGGAGTATTCAGCCATCAACTCCTTGCAGAAGACCTGGCCAGCATGACGAATCTCTATCAATCTCGTGGATATCTGGCCGCTAGAGTGACGCCAAGAATAAAGCAAACCCCCGGCGAACTGTGGGTCACCTTTTCAATCGACGAGGGGCCCCAGTCCAAGGTGCGCCGCCTGAGTTTGGAAGGCGTTGCGGCAGCGACGGCCAGAAAGTTATGTTCGACGCTGCCCATGAAGCCGGGTCATCCTTACTCCCCCGCGCTTGCCGCCGATGACCGCGATGCCATCTTTACTTATTTTTCAAAACAGGGATATAACCAGGCCACGGTCAATTGGACCGTCTCACCGGAGTCGCCGCAGCATACTGTTGACCTTGTTTACAGCGTCAAGCCGGGCCCCCGGGAATTCGTCCAAGCCGTGGTTTTGGTGGGCGATGAGCACGTGCGACCGGGTGTCATCCTGCGCAAGGTGACTTTCAAGCAAGGCCAACCTCTCGACGAAAGTAGTCTGTTCGAATCGCAGACACGCCTGTATGACCTTGGTTTGTTCAGCCAGGTTCAAATCGCGCCTACAGACTTAGAGGAACCCGGAGGCGAGAAGACCGTACTGGTCTCGGTGGCTGAAGCCCATCGATGGACGGTGGGGTACGGAGGGGGCGTGGACGTTCAACGCCTGAGTGGGAACCAGCCCCAGGGACAGTTCGGCGCCAGCCCGAGGCTTTCCCTTGGTTTAAGCCGCATCGGCGTCGGTGGGCGCAACCAAACCTTTTCACTTTCGGGGCGAATCTCCAGCTTGGAGACGGGGGCGAGTGCCAGCTACTCGATTCCGAATTTTTTGAACCATCCCGACCTCACCTTGCGGATTACCGGATCGTCGGACCGCACGCGGGATGTCCTCACGTTTACGTCCAACCTGGATGAGGGGACGGTGGACATTCAAAAGCAATTCGGCCCGGGCACTTATCTCCTAGCCGGTTACAATTACGGGAACGTCAGCGTCTCCAATCTCAAAATCAACCCGGAAACAATTCCATTGATTAGCCAGCCGGCGCGAATTGGCTCCGTCGGTTCAACGTTTGTTCGTGACCTCCGGGACGACCCCGCAGATGCCACACGCGGCTCCTTTACACTGATCGACGCCACTTTTGCCGCAGCGAATTTGGGCTCGCAAGCCAACTATTGGCGGTTGCTTGGGCAGAATTCCACTTATCACCGCGTCGGCACACATCTGGTATTTGCGAGGAACACCCAGGTTGGGGTGGAATCTCCTTATGGCGCTCCGCGCCAGGTGAGCGCCCCTGGCATTGGTTCTAACTTGGCGTTGTCGAATGAAATTCCTCTTGCGGAGAGATTCTTTGCCGGCGGCAGTGATTCCCTGCGGGCATTCTCGCTGGATCAGGCCGGCCCGCGCGATCCGGTCACCGGTTATCCCCTTGGCGGTAATGCGATGTTTGTAAATTCATTTGAATTGCGTGTTCCTCTCGCGCAAGGGCGGTACGGCATCGTACTCTTTAATGATGCCGGCAATGTTTATTCGGGATTCAGCACCATGCGTCTCTTGAAGTTTATGCAGACCTCGCCTACCGATCTCAACTACACCGTTCAGGCCGCGGGATTGGGACTTCGTTACAAGACCCCGGTGGGACCAATCCGGGTGGACTTTGCTTATGTCATCAACCCGCCCCGCTATCAGATTGCTAGTCCCCAGATCGAAGTTCAGCAGTTGCCGAGATTCCAATTCTTCCTGAGCATTGGACAGGCCTTCTGATGACTACTGCACTAACCAAGACGATGCTCTGTCCAGACGGCTGGACAAAGCATTTCCTGCGTATGCTCGACTGGGCTTGCGCGCCGCTGCTCCCCGGGGCACATACAGAAAGCCTTATTCCAAGACGTTTCCGTCAAAGGATGGGGAGCATCGCATTGCTCGCGGCGCTCTGCCTGGGGACCGCGGCCGGAGCAAGTGAGCAGGCGCAGACTCTGGATCGTGTTGTGGCCTCCGTCGGAAAGGTGGCGATTACCGAAAGTGATGTTCTTGATGAGTATCGTCTTGAAAGGTTTCTTGAAGACGGCCGCGAACCGTCGGATCGGCCAGGACCTCAAGAAATGGAAAAAATTCGTGGCCGCTTGATTGACCAGAAGTTGCTCGAATTCGAAGCGGGTCAGTCTACACTGCTGGCTGGTCCGTCAGAAGAAGTGGCCCGGAAAAGACTCGCTATCCTCGAGAGGCAATTTCCAAATGAGGAGGCATTCGAGGTGGCTCTGCAGCCGCTGGGCATCACGAAGCAGCAGCTCTTCGAAAAACTAGTGTGGCAAGAACGAATTTTGCGCGTTGTTGACCACCGCCTGCGGCCCGTAGCCTTGGTCAAGTCCAAGGAAATCAAAGATTACTACCAACAGACTTTGGTGCCGCAGCTTGCCCAGAGTGGGAACCGGAATCCGCCTCCGTTGCCTGAAGTTGAAGCGAAAATTCATGAACTCTTGGTACAACAGAAGATAGACCAACTCCTCAAGCGTTGGTTGTCCCAATTAAAGACGTCGCAGCACGTTGAGTTGATGTCTTTATGATCTGAGAGCCCGAATGAAAGCCGGGCGCTAACTATGAAATTGAGCTTGCGAATCTCCTGGCCCTTACGAATCGTTCTGGCCCTTTTTGCGCTGATCCTTATCTTTTACATGAGCGTGGTGGCGGTTTTAAGCACGGCCTGGTCCCGCCGTGTAATGACACGGTATTTGGCCAACAGGATCGAGCAGGCGACCGGCGCCCGGCCGGAGATCGCGTGGATCGAGGTTCATCCGGCGGTTTTTAGGGTGGTTGTGCACGGGCTTGTCTTGCACGGCAACGAAGGCATTGGACAGAAGCCTTTGCTGACCGTGGCAACCCTGGATGTGACGCTGAATCCGATGTCGTTGGTGTTACGCAGGCTTTACATCAGAAGGTTTGATGTCGTTGGAATGACAATTCACTTGTATACCGAACCCGATGGAAGTATGAATTTGCCGGGTCCAAAGCAGGCTACGAATCTTCAAGGAAATAAAATACTGGGCCAACTGTTAAATCTTCGCGTCCAGAATTTTAGCCTCAACCGCTCGGCACTTTATTGGAACAATCAACGGATCCCGCTCGATTTTGCGGCGAAAGATCTTGCCTTGCTTCTAAGCTTTGGCCCAGGCCCCGCCTACACCGGGTCATTCTCTTCCTCCAGCCTCAGATGCACCGTTTCCGGCCAGAATCTGCCTTCTTTGGCAGTTGCCACCAGGATCAGAATATCCGCCCGCCAGATCGAGTTGGATGATGTTGTCTGGCGTACTGAGGGTGGAAGCGGGACTGGTACGGGTACTGTGGAATTGGCGGATTCTCCCACTGTCAAATTTGAACTAATGGGAACCATGAATCTTGAATCCGTTGCTCGGGTGTTGGACCTTTCCTCAATTCGCAGTGGCAACGTAAGGTTCAGCGCCAGAGGAACTTATGCTCAGGGCTTACTTCACGCTTCGGGCCATTCTGCAGTCCGCAACCTTCGGATGGAATTTGCGAACTTCAAGCCAGGTCTTGCCGATGTATCCGCAAATTTCCGGGTTGATCAGGACCATCTCACTCTTTCACACATCACGGCCAGGATGATGGACGGAGAAGCTCGGGGAGAGGCCACAGCACAACTGAGGGGCAAAAGGCCTCGCATCAACTTCCAAGGGACAATTCAAGGTGCCGATCTTGCGTCTTTTATTCAAGCAATCCCAAACGGCGAAAAGGCTTCGAATCTGTTCAACCTGGACTCCCGCCTGAGCGGCAGTTTGGGTCTTTCCTACAACAAGACACCCGGAGATTTCCGGGCAGACTTCGATGTGCAAGGCGCGCCGCCATCCACAAGGGCGGGTGGACTTATGGCCGTTCGTGGCTCGGCCAGCGGGTCAGTGAAAATCGGAAAAGAGTTCGAACTTCAGATTGCCAGCGCCATCGTCAACACTCCTCACTCGAATCTGGAGGCGCAGGGACGGCTGGCGAGCCAAGCTTCAAACCTTCAGTTTCAATACCAGACCCGGGATTTCGAGGAATCGCGCAGTTTCGTTCAATATCTCGAAGGACCGAAGAAGCCGATCCCATTTGTGCTCGAATCAGCGGCTCGCGTTTCAGGGACCGTCCTTGGATCCCTGAAGCAGCCGGAGATTCACGGGAGGATGAGTTTTGGACCTTTCAAATATGCCGGATTCCCGTGGAATGGGTTCTCAGGAAACATCATTGTTTCACCCAAACTCGTGCAAGTGTCCACCGGGCGGCTGTTGGCGGGAAAGAGTCCCTTCACTTTTGATCTCCGGACGACGTTGTCCAATTGGCAAGTAACTCCAGCTTCGCAGATGGAAGTTACAGCGCAAGCCCGCCAATCCCCTTTGGAGGGAATCTGGGATGCGTTTGGACTTTCATATCCCGTGAGCGGATTAATGGATGGAGAAGTCACCTTCAAAGGCACTCCCGCCAACCTGAAGGGGCACGGCGAGATCGAAATTCGGCAGGCCGAAGCCGCTGGTGAGCCGATCGACTTGATCCAGGCTCAGGCTATGGCTGTCAACTCCATCATAGATTTCACCAATATCGAAGTGGCCAAGGGCAAGGGCAAATTGAAGGCCGTGGGGCGTGTGGATTTAATTCAGCGCACTTTTTCCGTGGATTTACACGGTGAGAATTTTCAGTTGTCAAGGTTCCGCAGTCTCAATTTGCGAGCCAGTAGCAAGGATGTTCAAAAGGCAATCCGGGGCTTGGAAGGCATCGCAGAAATCCATCTGCAAGGGTCGGGGACTTTCGATGATCCTCAGATGCAAGCCGAAGTGGATGTTCCGGACTTCGGACTGGGAGGTGTCAGCGCCGGTCATTTTGAAATCACGCTCGGTCTGAAGGGGCATGAGGCCCGGCTTTCCGGGAAGATCACGGGTTCGCAGGCGTCGGCTGTTCTTACTGCCTCGGCGAGGACGGAGGCTGACTGGCCTGTCCACTTCAATGGGAAATTAGACAAATTCCGCATCGACACCGGAATTGATTGGCTTGAGAACCTGAATTCGAAAGCGCAACTTAGCGCGAGCGGACTCTTTGAAGGTCACGGCTCGTTGCGGTCGCCTTCAACATGGGTGATGGATGCCAACTTGCCGGACTTGGAAGCTTCCCTTGGCAACTTGACCTGGAAGAATCGTCAGCCGGTCCATTTAACCTATGCAGACCGCAAACTTACGGCGGATTCCTTTCAGCTCAGCGGGCCATCCACTAATCTTCAACTTGCAGGATCGTTACGCTTTGCCCATCCGATGGAGCTCGATTTCCAGGTAAATGGCCAGAGTGGGGCATCGCTTCTCAGCCTTCTTGATCCCTCTCTCCAGGCGGCCGGGACGATTGATGCGGAATTGAGAGCGCGTGGCACCATCGAAAATCCCTTCTTTTCCGGAAAGATTGACGTGAAAAACCTGGGGATTGGATACGCCCACTTTCCATTTCAAGTGGCTGGATTAAACGGAAGGATTGAGTTGCAGGGAAACCAAGCGACCATCGTGGAATTAGGATCGAACAGCGGACAAAGTTCAATTCAAATGCGGGGATCCGTGGTGTTGGGCGCGCACTTTCGTTATGACCTCACGGCTGCCCTGAAGCGCGCCCGCCTCGGTTTTCCGGCGGACTTCATTTCGCTCCTTTCGGGTAATCTTCGACTCGCTGGAACTGAAAGTGACGGCCAGCTTTCCGGTAATCTGTCCGTGACCCAGATGTATCCTCGTGGGGATTTCAATCTGCTTTCATGGATCGGGAGGGTTGGCTCGCCCGCGCCTCCTGTACCCAGCGTGTCAAATCCGCTTGCATCAAAGATCCGGCTGAACATGGCTGTCTCTACGTCGCCGGACGTCAGCCTTGAATCGCATGATTTGGGCCTTGTCGCCGTCATCGACGTGGCCCTGCGCGGCACTGTGACCGATCCCGTGGTGCTGGGCACCATCCACTTGAGAAGCGGCTACGCATTGATCCGTGGCACCCGCTACAAAATTACCCGTGGTGACATCACCATGACCAGTCCGGTTCGCACCCAGCCGGTGCTCGATCTGGAAGCTACCACTCGTGCTGAACATTATGATCTGACCCTGGACGTCACGGGCCCGCTCGACCGCGCCAAAATCGCCTACCGGTCCGATCCACCCCTGCCCACTGAGGACATTCTCTCCCTATTGGCCTTGGGCTATGCGCCTCAACTCCAACAATTGAACGCTGGAGGCGCTCAGCCTGCCGCAGCGGTCGGCGCCAGCGCCCTCCTTTCACAGGCTCTCTCCAGCCAGTTCTCAGGCCGGGTCCAGCGGTTGTTGGGTGTGAGCCGCATTCGTATTGATCCCAACTTGCTGGGGCCTACCACGGCGGGCGGCGTCCGGATAACGGTTGAGGAACAGGTGGGGCGCGACGTAACGCTTTCCTATGCCACCAACACCGGAGCGGCTCAGCAGCGCGATGTCCGGATGGAATGGGATCTTTCAGATCGTATTTCTCTGATTGCCGAGCGTGACATCAACGGTGTGTATGGGGTGGAGTTGCAATTCCGCCGGCGGTTTAAGTGATGACTGGTGAATGCCTGCCTCCCCCGTCGGTAGTGGTGCAGTTTGGTTGCTGTAGCGGCGGTCTGTGACCGCCGAACTTTATTTCTCAACAGTTTCCGGCGCTCCCTTCCAGGGCAGGCTCCGAGCGCCGCTACAGCAAACTGACCCACTACCCTCCCGTTGCTGGCCAAAGTTTGCCCTCTGCTATAATGCCAAGTTGTCCCTTTTCACGCGGAGAGGTGTCCGAGTGGCTTAAGGAGCACGCTTGGAAAGCGTGTGTTGGGGAAACTCAACCGTGGGTTCGAATCCCACCCTCTCCGCCA
>CALCEB010000191.1 GCA_937900045.1 uncultured Acidobacteriota bacterium | reverse complement strand
CGCCTCATAATAACCATCGCCCGCGCAGGGGCGGCATAGGATGCGGCCATTCACTTGACGCTCACGTCCGCCGTTGATTCCCTCTCCGCAGCATTCGCACATAACCCGCTGATGAAAACCGCCGGGCAGATCGTTCTCATTAATTTTCACCCGCACCCGGCGCACTGCGAAAAGCTCATCCTCCGGCATCACCTTGTAAGCCTCGAACTGCTGGCGGTAGGGATCGTTCCAATGCGGAAACATCGCCTTGGCCTTTTCACGCGAATCATCCCGAGCCAGGACGCGGACGGCACGGCCGGTTTGGAGATCGGCAAAAGTTGCCGCCACCTTTCCGTAATCCACAAACTTCAGGGACCGCTTTCCCAAGCGGCAACCCGTCACCAGGGTCACGGCGTCCGTGGCGCAGCGGTCAATTTCCACAAAGGTCATGAGCTTCTTGCGATGCTCTTGAGGGTCGTCGATACCCAGCTCACGAAGGCCCCGCACCGCCATGCGGATTCCCAGCACTTGCCCCGGACAGAGATGGCCGTGGGACTGTAACGCCAGTTCAAGATATTCATCCAAGGTCTTCATGCCGTGTTCCCGCTGGGACGATGTTCGCACAGCGGTAGCTCTGCGATCGAAGGAATGAGCATGGAGTCAAATACCAGCCGGTCCAGGCTCGTGGTGTTCGTGGTCCTCCAGAAATACCGGGATCAAAACGGAAGTGTCGAAGAACGATCGCAATGGCTTTTTCCCAAATTGCCCGCTTCCCGCTCGCGCCGGACCTGGCGCACGGTTTCCTGGACGACGGCATCTGAAAGGTGCTCACCCGCCCGGTAGACCCAGATGCCTCGTTTTTTGCGCAGGGGCGCGCTGCCCCGGACCGGACGCAAAGTGATTTCCTCAGCCGAGGTCTCGGCCTCCAGGAGGGTGTTACCTGGGGCGAGCTGCAATTCGTCGCGCAAGGACTTGGGAATGATAACCCGGCCGGCCTTGTCCAGTATCAGTTTCGCACCCATGATGGCATTATAGAATGACATTTACCATTTGGAAATGTCGCCGCTACAGCAACCAAACTGCGCCACGACCCGGATTTTGCAAACCATGCGGATTGTGCTAGGCTTGAACGACAATCTGCGAGGTCATCGGAACAAGCTGTGCATTAACTGTTCATAAATTGAGTCATCGTGACAAGGAAACTTGGCAGAATAACCCGCTGGCCCGATCCCCAATGTGTCCTTTTCTGAGTGATTGCCGAACCAGGAATCCCCGGACACCTTCGTGGAACTGAAAGCAGCGTATGGATGATGGGAGTCGAGGCTGGCCGCATGCCGGAACGAAGCGATGGACCTTAAAACCTGGGAGGGGTGAATGAGCGCGGAAAGAACACATGATGTGATCGTGACCGGTGGAGGTCCCGCAGGTTCGACGGCCGCCGGTTTGCTTTCCAGAGCAGGGCATGACGTCTTGCTGCTGGAAAAAGCCAAATTCCCACGGGAGCACGTGGGAGAATCGCTTTTGCCGTTCTGCTATCCGCTCTTCAAGGATCTCGGAGTTCTAGACGAACTCAAGAAGCGGTTCGTCCGCAAAGCTGGGGTGCGCTTCCTCGACGGCCGCCGCGGCACGATCTCAACGACTTGGTGTTTCAGCCATGTCATTAAGGACGAAAGCTACTTGTCCTTCCAGGTTGCGCGCGGAGATTTTGATAATATCCTGCTGAAAAACGCGGCTCGCCTGGGCGCGAAGGTCCGTGAGCAGGTCAAAGTGAAAGATGCCGATATTGCCGCGTCTCCTGACCGCGTGACGGTTCAGGCCGTCGATGAGGGTGGCAATGAGCACACGCACCATGCTCGTTTCCTGATTGATGCGAGTGGCCGGGAAGCCTTGCTGGGCAGCAAGAACGGCTGGAGCAAGCCCCACGAGGAATTGGATCGTACCGCAGTATGGTCGCACTGGGGGGGCGTGAAGCATTGTGGAGGCTTGGAAGAGGGGTTGTCGCTAATCCTTTACATGGGGGAAGAGCAGAAAGGTTGGATATGGGTGTTCCCTCTCGATGTCGATCGCATCACGGCCGGGTTCGTCGCCCAAAACTCCTACATTCGCGCCCAGCGGCGCAAGCTGGTGGAGGGGGGGTCTACGAACTGGGAATACGACCTTTGCATGCAGGAACTGACCCGGTCACCCTTTGTCGATCAACTCCTGAAGGGCGCCGAGCTCAAAATGCCGATGATGGTGAACGGCAATTATTCCTACGAGGTGAAGAACCACTACGGATCCAATTACGCGATGATTGGCGATGCGCGGGGATTCATTGACCCCATCTTTTCGAGCGGCGTCTTCCTTTCGATCAAGACCGCCTTCCTGGTCAGCGACGCCGTGCATTATCAACTGACACATCAGCACCAGGGCGAGAATCCGTCGATGGTCAAGGCTTACGAGCAAGTCACGGGAGCTTACAATTTTGTCCATCGTATGATCCGGTTGTTTTATAACCCGCACTCCCTCACCTGGGCAGAGGCAGGCGCCGATGGCGAGTCGCACAAGCCTCATGAAAGCGCCATGGCGGCAGGGCATTACATGCTTGCCGGGGACTTCTTCGAGAACCATGAAAAATACAACAGCTTCTTTGAAATCTTGGAGAACCCTCAGCACTTTCAGCGTTACAAGCGTCTGGTGATTGACCGCAAGGAGTTTAACCAGGTTGAGTGCAATACCAAGTGGGATGAAATATTCGGAGAAATGGCCGGCCGCCAGGTGGCCGTGAGCTAAAGCGCCGTTACAAAATGACCTGCCCATTTACAAGCTTACAAGGAACGGGAAGGGAGAAAGAACATGCCACACAAAAAGCTTTTGATGATCGTTGGAGATTATGTCGAAGATTACGAGGCCATGGTTCCTTTCCAGGCTCTCCAGATGCTGGGCCACACGGTGGATGCCGTCTGCCCGGGCAAGAAATCGGGAGAATCCGTGCGCACCGCGATTCACGATTTTGAGGGTGACCAGACTTATAGTGAAAAGCGCGGGCACAATTTCGCGCTGAATGCCACATTCGACAATGTGAAGCCGGAAGCATACGATGCTTTGGTGCTCCCCGGAGGCCGCGCGCCGGAATACCTGCGGCTGAACGCGCGCGTGCTCGAAATCATTCGCCACTTTTTCGACGCAAACAAGCCGGTGGCCTCTTTGTGCCACGGCGCGCAATTGCTGACGGCGGCAGGCGTAGTGAAAGGCCGCTCATTGAACGCCTATCCCGCGGTGGCGCCGGAAGTGACGGCTGCAGGGGGCAAATTCGTGGAAGTTCCGATTACTGGGGCGCATGTGGATGGTAACCTGGTGACTGGCCCCGCTTGGCCAGCTCACCCTGTGTGGCTTGCTAAATTCATCGAAGTGCTGGAAAAGTCCGTTCCCGAGGCGAGTTCCACGAAAGGCGCTACGGCGCACTGATGAAAGACGGCTTGGAAGAAAGAAACGAGTGACAAGAGACCCGCGGACACCGCAACGCGGCCCTCTGGCGGCAACCCTAACGAGCCCATGAACACGCCCACAACGCTGACCCCCGTAATCCTTGAAGGAAACACCGTCCGGCTGGAGCCGCTTTCCATGAGCCACCACGCCGGACTGTGTTCCATTGGCCTGGACGAAGATCTTTGGCGTTGGATTCCTTTCCCCGTGCGGACTCCGGAAGACATGCAACAGTACATCCGTGAGGCGCTGGAAGCCCAAGCTAAGGGCACTGCCTTGCCTTTCGCGACCATTCTGAAGGCCAGCGGCCAGCCCGTGGGCAGCACGCGCTACCTCAATGTTGATCTCGGAAACCGTCGCGTGGAAATCGGCGCGACTTGGATCGGCCGCGCTTGGCAGCGCACCGCCGTCAACACCGAGGCGAAGTACCTGATGCTTCGCCACGCCTTTGAGACTTTGGGTTGCCTGCGCGTGGAGCTGAAGACGGACTCGCTGAACGATCGCTCCCGCACCGCCATCTTGCGCCTGGGCGCGAAGCAAGAAGGCACCTTCCGCAATCACATGGTGACCGCCAGCGGCCGCATGCGCCACACCGTCTACTTCAGCATCATCGACAGCGAATGGCCCGAAGTGAAGGCCCGATTGGAAGAGAACCTTCGAAATGGCCCGGACAACTCGTAGAGTCAAGCTTGTCCATGGAGGCACACCATGAAAAGAGTGACGGGCATCGGCGGAGTTTTCTTCAAGTCGGATGACCCTGAAAAGCTCTATCAGTGGTATGAAAAGCATCTCGGCCTGAAGCGGCAGCCCGATGGAGCGGTTTCCTTCGATTGGCGGCACTCGGAGGAAGGCCAAAAGCCGGGGCGAACCGTGTGGGCGCTGTTTCCAAAGGATACGGAATACTTTCAGCCAAGCCGGTCCAGTTTCATGGTGAACTATCGTGTCGATGCCCTCAACGCCTTGCTTACTGCCCTGCGGGAAGAGGGCGTTGAAATCGATGACCATCGTGAAGAATACGAATATGGGGTGGTGTCTCAGTTTGCTGTAGCGGCGCTCTATGAGCGCCGAACTTGTATCTTCAACGGTT
>CALCEB010000190.1 GCA_937900045.1 uncultured Acidobacteriota bacterium | reverse complement strand
TCGAACGTGGTTTGATGTTTCAAATAGTTCAAGTTTGAGGTGAATGGTTCGAAGGATGAAAGCGCTCATTGCAGAGGATGATCCTATCTCGGCGCGGCTGCTTCAGGCCTCCCTGCTGAAGTGGGGTTATGAGGTCATCCTTACGAGGGACGGGTTAGAAGCTCTTGAAACGCTTCGCCGGCCGGATTCCCCGCGATTGGCGATCTTGGATTGGATGATGCCCGGAATGGATGGGCCTGATGTAATCCGGGAATTAAGGAAGGATCAGCAAGGCGCATACGTTTATGCCATTCTTTTGACGGCCAAGGACCGGAAGGAAGATCTTGTCCGGGGCCTCGATATGGGCGCGGACGATTACCTGGTGAAGCCTTTCGATCTACACGAACTGAAGGCAAGGGTGAGGGCAGGCAGCCGGATCCTGGAGTTGCAGGAGGAGTTGGTGCGGGCTAGAGAGGCTCTTCGCGATCAGGCCACGCACGATGCCTTAACCCGGGTTTTGAACCGCGCTGGCATTTTGGAGTTTTTGGATAAGGAATTGGACCGCTCCAGGCGTGATGTGACCCCTGTCGCCGTTATTCTCACAGACCTCGACCACTTCAAGAGCGTCAATGACAACTACGGACACCTTGCCGGAGACGAAGTGTTGCGCCTTGTTGGTTCCCATTTACGGGCGGAGGTGCGCTCTTACGATGCGGTGGGGCGTTACGGCGGCGAAGAATTCCTGATGGTGCTGCCCGGCTGCGATGTGGCTGCCGCCAGCCGCCGTGCGGAGAGCCTTCGGGTGGCAGTGGCAGGGAATCCGGTGGCAATTTCCGAAGGTTTCAACATTCCGATCTCCTTGAGTCTTGGAGTTGCAACCACGGCGGAGTTGGGAATGCTGGACGCGGCGTCCCTGCTTCGCCAAGCCGACGAAGCCCTCTACCGGGCCAAAGGCTTGGGACGGAACCGGGTGGCCGTTGCAAGGCCCGCCGCCCTGCCGGCAGATGGCGCCAGTAATTGATTATAAATATGTCACACGGTTCATCCTTGCCGCCGTCGGCTTCAGCCGGGCAAACCCTTTTTCCTGTGCTCCCGATGACTTAACATAGCAATACTAGGTCCAAACGCAGATGGGCTCCAGCTCAACCCACCACGATGTGCGTTTCCGTGCGGTCCACTCCCTCCAGCTTTTGGATCTTTTCCATGACAAGAGTATGCAGGCTGTTTTCGTCTGGAGTTTCGACGTAGGCAAAGACGTCCGGCAATCCCCAGCATGCGTCTGCGTGCATGACGCCCTGAAGGCCGCCCACCGAGCTGACAACATCCCGCACTTTTCCGGGTCTGACGTTTATGAGCACATATGCTCTCATGTTGCCTCCGGCGATCTAAATAAGATTAACCCTTGCTATGCCCCTCGTCTTCAAAATTTTGACGATGACTCGCGTGCCGATGGCGGTTTTTCATTGCCGCCAGGGTTGGTTGGGCCCTGGCCGAAATTCTAGCATCCTACGGCGCCGCCATTCCAAACTATTTCAACGGCCTTTAGACAGGGTTTGGGGCCATCCTTTCGCTACACATGAGGACATAAGTCGGCGACGGGCATTTGCTGTAGCGCCGCTCGGAGCTTGCCCTGACAGGGAGCGGCGAAATCCGCCGGTCACAGACCGGCGCTACAAAATCGAGCGTCGCCGACTTACGACCGTGTGTATAGTTCTCCATTCCGTTAAGTTGAGCTGTTATCAGCAGAATTCATCGTCCTTACCGAAACAATTGATTATGCAGCCAATAAAGTCATTTGATTGGTGCTTTTCTCCCGGCCTCTCTATAATTTACCTCGGCTATCTATTTTTTAAAAACGTGATCAGAAAGAAATAGAAGGGAGAATTCTGCTAATGAGCTGCAGGCCATTCCGGCGAGCCGCCTTACTGCTTGTTTTGGGTCTTTCATTGGCGGTAACTGTGGGGGCGCAATCTTCCCCATCAACGTCCGGCGCAACCTCCAGCGGCCCGGAAAGCGCCCTCACCACTCTTCAGGGAAAAACACAGGAGTTAGAGAAGGCGGTTGCGGACGCCAAAAGCTCCGGAGACAATGCTTGGATGTTGGTTTCATCCGCCCTGGTGCTGCTGATGACGGGACCTGGGCTTGCGCTGTTTTACGGTGGGCTGGTAAGGAAAAAGAACGTTCTCAGCACCATGATGGAGAGCTTTGGGTTAATGGCGTTGGTCACAGTTCTCTGGTCCCTCTTTGGATTTAGCTTGTGCTTCCATTCAGGTAACCATTTCATCGGCGGGCTGGGATACAGCTTTTTGCGGCACGTCGGGTTGGCGCCCGACCCGGACTATGCGGCCACCATTCCTCAACAGACTTATATGGTCTTCCAGATGATGTTTGCCATCATCACTCCGGCTTTGATCACGGGCGCGTTTGCAGAAAGGATGAAATTCAGCGCTCTGGTTCTTTTTATGACCCTTTGGACCATCGTGGTTTATGATCCGATGGCGCATATGGTGTGGGGAAAAGGGGGATTGCTGAATGCGTCGCTGGGCGGCGCCGTGCCGACATTGGATTTTGCCGGCGGCACCGTGGTCCACATCACTTCCGGCGTTTCAGCGCTAGTTTGCGCCTTATATTTGGGTAAGCGTGTCGGGTATCCCCACGAGCCGATGCCTCCGCACAACGTTGTCCTGAGCGTGATTGGAGCTTGCCTGCTTTGGGTTGGTTGGTTCGGTTTCAATGCCGGAAGCGCCTTGAGCGCGGGGACACTGGCGACCAGCGCTTTCGTGGCAACCCACCTGGGCGCAGCCGGCGCAACCCTCGGTTGGATGGGAGCAGAGTGGCTAAGGACCGGAAAGCCCAGCGTCCTCGGCGCTGTCTCCGGGGCCGTAGCCGGGTTGGTGGCGATCACTCCCGCTTCGGGATTTGTCGCCCCCATGCCGGCATTAATCATCGGGCTGATTGCTGGAGTTGTTTGTTATCTGATGGTGGTGAAGGTGAAACCCATATTTGGCTATGACGATTCGCTGGACGCCTTCGGTGTTCACGGAATAGGAGGAACGGTCGGCGCGTTCCTCACTGGCGTTTTTGCCACGAGCGTCATCAATCCGATTTTTCAAGACGGCAAAGGCCATGCTTCTCCCGTTGGAATGATTGACGGGAATGCCCATCAGGTTCTAAACCAGTTGGCAGGGATTGGAATCGCATGGGCGCTGGCGATTGTTGGGACCCTCATCGTCCTGTGGATTGTGGATTCTGTCATTGGGCTTCGCGTCAACACCGAGCAGGAGGTTGAGGGTCTGGATTTGGCGTTGCATGGTGAAGAGGCTTACAATCTGGAGGCTTAGGGCCGGCAACCCTCGGCATTCTTACCAAGCCGCCTCCGAAAGTATCCAAAGGGATAAGGCCATGAGGTTGATTCCATGAAAAAAGTCGAAGCGATCATCCAGACCTCCCGATTGACCGCCGTGAAGGAGGCTCTCCAGGAGATCGGGATTGATGGGATGACGGTCTCCGAAGTGCGCGGACATGGCCGGCAGAAAGGCCACACGGAGATTTATCGAGGTAACGAATACACGGTTGATTTGCTGCCCAAGATCAAGATCGAAATCGTTCTGCCCGATGATCGTTTGGATCAGGTTTTGGATACCCTGCTGAAGGCCGCGAAAACCGGGAAGATTGGGGATGGCAAGATTTTTGTCTACAGCGTCGAGGAAGCAATTCGGATTCGCAACGAAGAAAGGGGCGACCTTGCGCTCTAGTCCTGCGCTTCAAAGGACTGGATGCCGGGTTCATTCATGCAACTGGCAAGCTCGATTCCGGGATATTCCGCGGCGGACATTTCAGAACTGTCCTATGCGGACCTGCCGCGGCTTTATGCTGCGGAGCGGGCGCGAATTTGGACGGAATTTGAATCGAGCAAGGACGGCGGGCAGTACGTTCAGGCCCGGACGTCTCTGGTGGATGTCCTCGTCCAGCAGACTTACCGCCAATTTCTTTCCCCGGATTTACACACTCCCCGGAATTTTTGCCTGGTAGCGGTTGGAGGTTACGGGCGCCGGGAACTCTTCCCTCATTCGGATGTCGATCTCCTCTTCCTTTCCTCGGATCACCGCTCACCCTCGCTGAAGCGCGACACCATCAGCGCCATGCTCCAGGCGTTGTGGGACCTGCGGCTCCGCATCGGACATAGCAATCGCACCCTGGCGGATTGCTACCAGTTTCAACCGGACCAATTTGAGTTCACCATTTCCTTGCTGGATTGCCGTTTTCTGGCCGGAGGGTGGGAGGTGTTCGAAAACCTGCGGCAGCGGGCCATCCCACATCTGGTCGCGCGGGAACGGCAAGCGATCGTGGCAAGACTTGAAGATTTCACTGTCCGGCGGCATCAAAAACACGGTGGAACCATCTTCCATCTTGAGCCCAATGTTAAAGACGCTCCCGGTGGTCTCCGCGACGTTCAAGTGGCGCGTTGGCTTTCGCAGATTGCTAACTTGGAAGAAAAAGGCGCTTGGGATGATCCGGAATTGGGTTGGCCAGCGGCCATGCGGGAAGCGGCCAAGCATGGCTTCCAGTTCCTCTGTGACATTCGCTGCTTCTTGCATGGCTTTCGTGGCCGGGATGACAACCTCCTGACTTATGAGTTGCAAGAACTGGCGGCCGCGACGGCAATGGGAATGCGAGGCGAGCTCTGTGGCGACGCTGCGGATTGGATGCGGCACTACTTTCGCAAGGTGCGAAGCATTGACGCTCTTGCTCGCCGCGTGATGGAAGGATCGCGATCGGCCCGAACCTCTCTCTATGGTCTCTATCAGGACTGGAAATCGCGAGTTTCAAACACGGACTTCTCGGTGGTCCGTGGGCGCATCTTTCCGCGGCGGCCTCCGCTGACCGGAGGTGATCCTACCCTGCTTTTCCAGCTTTTTGAGATGGTGGCAAGGCACGACCTTGAGTTGAGCCATGAAGCCGGTCGCTGGGTGGAAGAAAATCTACGCTCTTTGGATGAAAATCAGAGAGCAAAGCCCTCCGATTCCATCGACAAGTTTCCTTTGGGATCCTGGCCCTATTTGAGGCTGGTTCTGAGCTTGCCCCATGCTGACCGTGCCTTGCGGGAGATGCACCGGCAGGGCGTGATTATCAAATTGATTCCTCACTTCCGGCTGATTGATTCGCTGGTGGTCCGTGACTACTACCATCGCTACACCGTGGACGAACACACGTTAGGGACGATCCAGGGCTTGATGGAGCTTCGCACTGCGGCTCGATGGACCCAGAGTGACTCTTCTTCCGGATCTTTGGCGGTCTGGCGAATGAAGTTTGCGGAACTATTGTCAGAAATTGAAAGGCCAGACCTTCTGATCCTGTCGCTGCTTTTCCACGACATTGGCAAGGGCATGGAAGCGAAGGAGCACTTGGCGGGTAGCACTCTGGCCGCCGGACAGACCGCCCGGCGGCTGGGGTTGAACGACGAAGAGCGGGGCACGGTGGAATTCCTGGTGGCCCATCATCTCGAAATGTCATCGGCGGTCCGCCGCCTCGATATTTTCGATCCCCAAACAATCCGCTGGTTTTCGGAGAGAGTAGGGACGACGGAACGGCTGAAGATGCTCTGCCTGCTGACTTACTCGGACATTCAAGCGGTGAACCCTGAAGCCCTGACACCGTGGAAAGCCGAGGCGCTGTGGCAATTTCATGTCCAGTCCATGAATTATCTGATGCGAAGCGTCGACGAAGAACGGGTAGATGTGGCCGGTCCCGACGGTACGGAAGTGGGGAGGATCATGGCCTCTCTGGACGCTTCAGCGAACGAGGGAGAAGTTTCACGCTTCCTGGACGGATTCCCGCGGCGCTATTTGCAAATTCACACTGCTGAAGAAATTGCCGCCCACTTTTCCGTCGCAGTCCGAGTCAACAATAAAAAACCGGTTCAAGTTTCAGTTCGCACGCGGGAATCCTGGTACGAGCTAACGCTGATTGCGGTAGACCGGCCAGGCCTGTTCTCAACTCTTGCTGGCATTCTGATGGCTTGGGGAATGAATATTCTGAAGGTCGAGGCTTTTGCGAATCGTGATGGAATTATCGTGGACACGTTCCGCTTCGCCGATCTCTTCAGGACGCTGGAGTTGAATCCGGCGGAAACAGCGAAGCTTGAAAATCAAGTAATCGAAGTCTTATCTGGCAAGGTGGCGCTCGAAACCCTATTGAGTGCAAGGGTGGGAAGCCACTCCGCTCCCCATCCCAAGGTGCGGATTCCTACCCGGATCACTTTTGACCAGTCGAGTTCTTCGCACAGCACCCTGCTCGAGCTGGTCACCCAGGATTTTCCCGGTCTGCTCTATCACATCAGCTCGCTGGTTGCGGCCCAAGGCTATGACAT
>CALCEB010000189.1 GCA_937900045.1 uncultured Acidobacteriota bacterium | reverse complement strand
ATGGCAGGCTTGCCCCGTGAGTCAAGACCCAGAAAATTCAAACTGAGACACTACCTTCCCGGACAATTGATTGACATAAATTCGCCCCCGTGTTATAATCAAAAGCAAGCTGGCATTCACGGCGGCCCGATTGAAAATCACCCTCAGCAATGGGCCTGTGGCGCAGTTGGGAGCGCGCATGACTGGCAGTCATGAGGTCGAGGGTTCGAACCCCTCCAGGTCCACCAATCAAATCCAATATGTAAAGCAATTCCCGCGGTGAGCGAGCACGCGAGCCATTTCAAGCAAGAAAGCTGCGCTCGATGTGCCGTCGTTCGTTCCGACCAAGCGCCACTTCATGCGCTTGGTGTCGCAGTGCATGCCGAGAATAACCGCATCTGGTTCGGCGCCGGGATTCTTAGCGATGACGTTCGTCATTTTGATCTCGCCGGGTGGCGTCGTGGCGCGGAATCTGTCGGGATGGAGGTGGCCGATGCCCACGCCAGCGGCAAGGAGCGAACCAAAGATGTAGATCAGGCGTGCGATTTCCAGCTTGACAGGTCAACGGGGGACAGGTATATTCCTAATCATGTTAGGTAATCGTATCCGCTCTCACGGTGACGTTCTTCCCGGCACGCTCGACCTTCTGATCCTCAAGGCAGTCTCTCTGGGGCCGCTGCACGGTTACGGCGTTCTCCTGCGCATCGGGCAAATTTCCAAAGGAGCGCTCGTCATCGAGCAAGGGGCGCTTTATCCGGCCCTATTTCGGTTGGTCCGCAAGGGGCTGCTTAGGGCAACCTGGGGTGTCTCGGAGAACAATCACCGGGCGAAGTTTTACGAGCTCACAGTGGCCGGCCGCAAGCGGCTGCGCGAGGAAACGGAAGGCTGGAACCGGCTTGTGGCCGCGATAGGGACCGTCCTCAGTACAGAACCGGGAGAAATATGAGCATCTTCTCGTCGCTTCGCACACTCAAGGATTTTCTGTTCCGCCGGCCGCAGATCGAGAGGGACATGGAAGAGGAACTTCGCTCGCATTTGCAAAGCCGGGCGGACGATCTGGAACGGCAGGGACTGCCTCGCGCGGAAGCGGAGCGGCAGGCACGAATGGAGTTTGGCGGCTATCAACGGTACAAGGAAGAGTGCCGCGAAGCGCTGGGAACGCGTTTGCTCGGGGAACTCATTGCGGACGCGCGTTACGGGCTGCGGCAGTTGCGGCGCAATCCCGGTTTCACGGCCGTGGCCGTCATCACGCTGGCGCTCGGCATCGGCGCGAATACGGCGATTTTCAGCGTGGTATACGCGGTCGTGCTAAACCCGCTCCCCTACCCCGGTGCGAACAGGCTTGTGACGCTCTGGTCCATGCGGAGAGGGAACCAAGATTTTGTCACACCCCGAAACTTTGAAGCGTGGAAGCGAGAAAGCCGCTCCTTTTCGACACTCGCAGCCTTCGAAGAGGCCGGATTTAACCTCACACAAGGTGGACGAACGCAGCGAATTGCGGGAGCTATGGCCACGGCTGATCTCTTTGCGGTTTTCGGTGTTAGGCCGGCCCTTGGGCGCACATTCACTCCGGCAGAAGACAGGCTGGGAGGCCCGTCCGTTGCCGTTTTCAGCTACCGCCTCTGGAAGAATCAATTCAGCGCCGACCAGCACATTCTTGGCCGCGAAGTTCATCTCAACCAAGCGAGCTATACCGTAATCGGGGTGATGCCGCCGTCTTTAGATATGCAAGCCGGCAGTCCTGAACTCTGGGCGCCGCTCCGCCTTAATCCCCAGATGATGAGTTGGGAGGGAGGCGTGCTTTACGTGGCCGGACGGCTGAAGCCCCGGGTGAGTCTTCAGCAGGCGCAAGCGGAAATGAATGTTCTTGCCCGGAATCTGCAGGTACGAGATCCTGAGATGAATCGAGGACGCGGCATTCGCGTCATGCCGCTCGCCACGTATCTCATCGGCAACTATCGCCAGCGCCTGTTCGTGCTGGTGGGCGCGGTGGGCCTGGTTTTACTCATTGCCTGTGTCAACGTTGCCAATCTTCTCCTGGCCCGGGGAACGGGCCGGACCCGAGAACTGGCCGTGCGCGCTGCGCTGGGGGCGAGCCACACACGAATCCTGCGGCAACTCTTGACGGAGACTCTTCTCGTTACCCTCGGAGCGGCTGCGGGCGGTGCAGGCCTTGCCTACGGCGGCATCCCAGTTGTCATAGCCCTAAGCCCTGCCAACGTGCCACGGATCAGCGAAGCTTCGATTAACGGGGTAGCATTGTGCTTCACCTTGATACTGGCACTGTTGAGCACGGTCCTGTCTGGCGCTTTGCCGGCGTGGCACTGGGTTCGAGGTGAACCGCTGGCCGGACTGCAACAGGGAAGACGGAGCGTAGCAGGCTTGGCGGGTGACCGCCTCCAAGATGCCTATGTCACTGCCGAGGTAGCCCTGACGCTCATGCTGCTGACCGCTGCGGGGCTCATGATTCGAACCGCGTTAAGCGCCCTTCGCGTCAAGCCTGGATTTGCGGCTGACCATCTCCTCACAGCCCGCACGGCGCTGCCGCGAGCCGGTTATCACGATGCTGCGCAGGTCTCGCGCACGTACGAGCGCATTCTTGATGGTGTGAAGGCCACGCCAGGTGTTGTGACAGCCGCACTAACCTCCAAAGCGCCCATGAGTTCAAGCGCGGTCGGGTTAGTGATAAAACCAAATGCCGTGTCTCCGCCCCTCCAAAGGGATCTGGATACCGAGCTTCGTTACATCAGCCCGGAGTACTTCAGCACCCTGCAGGTTCCGATTCTCCGCGGCCGGGAATTTAATGAGCATGACCGCGAAGGCGCTGCGCCAGTGGCGATTGTGAATAAGAATCTAGCCCGACGGCTTTGGCCGGGACGCAATGCGGTGGGCCAATCCATCCAAATACCCGAGGTTAATCCTAATGAACGTTCTTGGGAAGTGATTGGGATAGCAGCGGATGTGCGCGATAACGGACTGATGGCCGGCGCGCCACCGGTTTTATACTTGCCCTATACTCAGGTCTCCTCTAACGCCTGGCAGTGGACCGAACAATCGTTATTCCTGGTCATTCGAACTCAGCCTGATCCTTTGACATTGGTTGAACCGTTGCGCCGGGCTGTGGACTCCGTCGATCCCAATCTGCCGTTCGGGAACGTCCGGACGATGAAACAACGCCTGGAGCAATCAACGAAGGCAGCACGACTATACGCAGGACTGTTGACCCTTTTGAGTACCTGCGGGCTTTTACTCGCTTGCATGGGGATCTATGGAGTGGTGGCGTACTTTGTCAGCAGCCGGAAGGCGGAAATTGGCATCCGCATCGCACTCGGCGCCACGCCGGGCCGCCTATTATTTTGGGTGATGCACAAGGGCATGCGACCTGTCCTGGCCGGAATTGGACTGGGTTCTGTGGCATCGGTTGGTGCGGAAAGGGTTCTGGCCAGTCAACTAACCGGCGTTTCAAACACGGACCCACTGACTCTAATTGCGGTTGGAAGCGTTCTCACCGCTGTCGCGCTGGTAGCGTGCTACATCCCCGCCCGTCGGGCGGCGAAGGTGGAACCCATGGTGGCCCTACGTTACGAATAAAGCAGTGACGAGTGACAAGTGGCGAGCATCTGCGCAGGTGATGCCAAACGATGAGGGGTAATTCGTGAGACCCTTCACCGTGCGGTGCTGAGACGGGCCACTGCCGATTGGTGGCCTTTTCAGTCTGGAGGCAGAATACGATGCACAATGGAGGAGCGTTGCGCCTGAGAGCGCGCGGCGTCAACCGGGCCTTGGGTACTTCCCACGCTGGTAGTGGGTCAGTTTGCTGTAGCGGCGCTCTATGAGCGCCGGAAACCGCTGACGATCCTGGTTCGGCGGTCATAGATCGCCGCTACAGCAACCAAACCGCGCCACTACTCCCGCGCGAGGCCGTTCTCGGTTCCGTCGACTGTTAGGAGATAATAGAGGCGGGTCGCCACGACGAGAAAAACCGCTCGTCGTGGCTCCTGCTCTACCGTAAGCGTCAAGCGAGGTGCATCTGGCGCGTGCCGTTAGGGTCTGGCAAGCTGGCGGCATGAGACAGCCAACCAAGTCACATCGGCCCATCTACACTCCCGAGGAGCGTGCGCATCGGCACCCGATTTTGCTACTCAGAGCCTTACCTCACTTTTAGTGAGGTAAGGCTCTGCAGTACATAAACGGCCAAGTCGTTTATGTACTGCCAATTAAGGGCAGCCGAAAGGCTGTGAACGCTCAGAATGAGAAGATCACCTCGCAATCTTAGAGTCGCCTGTAACCATGCGGGCCTGACGCACTTCGGCGGCGTCTATTTCTTTCACGAATTCTTGCCAGTGCTGCAATGCCGTGACTTTCTTGCCCGGCACATAGCCGATCCTCGCCGCAACCGCCGGTATTCCATCTCCCCGATGATCCGGGCTCTGGGCTACCCTATCGTGTTGGGCCTGGATCGCATCGAGACCGCATCTTTCTCGCGTTCCAACGGCACCTTCCCCTACCTGACGGGGCTGCCCAGCTTCCCGCACCCGCCAACTTTACGGCGCTTCTTACTTCAGGCTCCGCCGCGCTTCTGGGAACAGCTTCATGGCCTCAACGACCGAGTGCGGCAGAACTTTGTTCACCTTCCCGGCCATCGCTCCCGCCTCAGCTTCGACCTGGACCTGTCTCTTATACACATCTGACGCTGCCGACGA